>JAIBAS010000128.1 GCA_019695075.1 Promineifilum sp.
CTCGAACCGCCGCCCGTCGTCGTCACGGCCACACCCCCGCCGCCAACGCCCGAACCCACGACGCAACCGGCCGAGCCGCCGCCCGGCCTGGTGACGGCCACGCCGCAGCCATCGCCCACGTCTGAGCCGTAGCTACATGCCGGCTAAGCGCCCTTGCGAGCAAGGCCGCTCCGCTTTACAATCATGGCATGGCAGCAGACCCGGTTGTCCTCAACGGCCGCTATCGCCTCATCGATCGTATCGGCAGTGGCGGCATGTCGGTCGTCTATCGCGCGCAGGACCTCTCGCTGGGCCGCATCGTCGCGGTCAAGATTCTGAACGAGAACCTGACCGACGACGAGGGCTTTCTGCGCCGCTTTCAACGTGAGGCCCACGCCGCGGCCAACCTGTCCCACCCCAACATCGTCACCGTCCATGACATCGGCCAGGACGGCAACCGCCACTACATCGTCATGGAGTACATCGACGGGCGGACGGTGAAGCAGTTGGTGAGGTTGCAGAACCAGCAGGGACAGCCGTTGCCCGTCGGCCGCGTCCTCGACCTAGCCATCCAGATCTGCGCCGGCATCGGCTATGCCCATCGGGCCAACCTGATCCACTGCGACGTCAAGTCGCAGAATATCCTCGTGACGCGCGACGACCGCGTCAAGGTGGCCGACTTCGGCATCGCCCGCGCCCTGAGCGAGGCCACGCAGCACACCTCCGACAGCCAAATCTGGGGCACGCCCCACTACTTCTCGCCGGAGCAGGCCGCCGGCCAACCGGCCAGCCCAGCCTCCGACGTCTACGCCATCGGCGTGGTGATGTTCGAGTTGTTGACCGGCCGGCTGCCCTTCATAGCCGAGACACACACGGCCCTGGCGCTGAAGCACATGCACGAGCCGCCGCCGCGAGCGTCCGAGCTTAACCCGCTGGTGCCGCCGCAGCTGGATCAGATCGTGCGCAAGGTGATGTCGAAGGAGCCGGCGGCGCGCTACCGCACCGCCGACCAGTTCGGCCGCATCCTGAGCGCCTACCGCGAGAGCAGCTTGCAGGCCACCGGCCCGGCCGCGCCTGTCTCCATCCTGGAGCTGGCCCCGCCGGCCTATGAGCAGCCAACAGCGCTCTACGGCCGCCCCGGCGGCCCGGACGAGGCGCTCAACCCGGAGATTATCGTCCACGCCGGCCTGTGGCCGGAGATGGACTCTATCAGCAACGCCCAGACAGCGCTGTACCCTGCCGCCGGCAAGCGGGAGGAACGCGACTGGGTGGCAATTGTCCTCGGCATTCTGGCCGTCGCGGCCATGCTGGGACTCATTCCGCTATGGTACTTTGTATACTTGGCCTATCGAGGCTAGAATCCGTCCGATCGCGCACGGGTAGCCGGAGGCAACCACTATCATGAATTCGACTCGACTGACAAGATGGCTGGTCTATCTGCTGATAGGCGCGGCCATCGTGGCCGTATTGTGGAGCTATAGCTCCGCGCCCGCGCCGCAAAACGAAATCCCGATCAGCCTGTTGGCCCAGCAGATTCAGGCCAACGAAGTCGCCGAACTGCGCGTGTCGGGCGACGGCCGCGAAGTGACCGTCGTCTACGTCGACAGCCAGCGCACGTCGTCTGTGGCGGCCGTTAGCGATGTCAGTTCGATCGAGGAATTGCTGGCAACTTACGGCGTCGATAGCAGCAACTACACCGACAACAGGCCGGTGGTGATCTATCAGCAGCCCAGCCAGTGGGGCGGGTTGCTGAATCTGGTTGGTATCTTCCTGCCGGCGCTGCTGATCATCGGCTTCTTCTACTTCATCTTCCGCCAGGCCCAGGGTACGAACAATCAGGCCATCTCGTTCGGCAAAAGCCGGGCGCGCATGTTCACCGGCGACCATCCCACCATTGGCTTTGAGGATGTCGCCGGCTGTGACGAAGCCAAGGAAGAGCTGCAAGAGATCGTCGAGTTCCTGAAGGAACCGGAGAAGTTCGTCACGTTCGGCGCGCGCATCCCCAAGGGCGTCCTGCTGGTCGGCAGCCCCGGCACGGGCAAGACGCTGCTGGCCAAGGCCGTTTCGGGCGAGGCTGGCGTGCCCTTCTTCTCCATCGCCGGCTCCGAGTTCGTGGAGATGTTCGTCGGCGTCGGCGCCAGCCGCGTGCGCGACCTGTTCGAGCAGGCCAAGCGCAACAGCCCGTGCATCATCTTCATCGACGAGATCGACGCTGTCGGCCGGCAGCGCGGCGCGGGCCTGGGCGGCTCCCACGACGAGCGCGAGCAAACGCTGAACCAGATTCTCGTCGAGATGGACGGCTTTGACACGGACACGCACGTCATCATCCTGGCAGCGACCAACCGGCCCGACATCCTTGACCCGGCCCTGCTGCGGCCCGGCCGCTTCGACCGGCGGGTGATCATCGACCGGCCGGACATGCGCGGCCGCGAGGCCATCTTCCGCGTCCACCTGCGCGGCAAGCCCATCGCCAACGCCGTCGATGTGGCCGTGCTGGCCAAGGCCACGCCCGGCTTCGTCGGCGCGGACATCGAGAACACCGTCAACGAGGCGGCCCTGCTGGCGGCGCGGCGCAACAAGAAGAACATCGGCATGACCGAGTTCCAGGAAGCCATCGAGCGCGTCCAATTGGGGCCGGAGCGCAAGAGCCGCATCATGTCGCCGGAGGAGAAGGAACTGACCGCCTATCACGAGGCGGGCCACGCTCTGGTCAGCCACTACCTGCCCCACGCGCAAACGCTGCGCAAGGTCACCATCATCCCGCGCGGCATGGCCGGTGGCGTGACCTGGTACATGGACGAGGACACCAGCTTCCTGACCCGCTCCAAGTTCGAGGCGATGATCGCCACGGCGTTGGGCGGCCGCGTGGCCGAGGAGATCGTCTTCAGCGAGATCACCACCGGGGCCAGCAGCGACTTGCAGCAGGTCACGCGCCTGGCGCGGGCGATGGTCACCCAGTATGGCATGAGCACCGAGTTGGGTCTGCGCGTCTATGGCGAGAAGCAGGAACTGGTCTTCCTGGGGCGCGAGATCAGCGAGCAGCGCGACTATTCCGACGCCGTCGCCGAGCAGATCGACGTCGAGGTGCGCCGCATCATCGACTCGGCCCATAGCCTGGCGATGAAGATCCTGACTGATCATCGTGACAAGCTGGAGTTGGTGTCGCGGCGGCTGCTGGAAGTAGAGACGCTGGAGTCCTTGGAGTTCGTGGCCCTGCTGGAAGGCAAGGACGTTGTCGTGCCGCCCAGCACGCCGCCGGGCAGCCCGAAGGTCAACCTGCCCAAGCCCAGCGAAGGTACGGAGCGCCCCCGGCCGTCACTTGACCGCCCGCCGTCGCCGTCGCCGGCCTGATCGCCTTTTGCCCGGTCGGTCGGGAACGCATTTCGGGACAGTTGGTATGTTTGCCGGCATCGATGTTGCCTACGTGTTCGGTTACGCCAATGATGTCCTGCAATCCATCATTGTCATTTTCGGCGCGGCGGTTGTTCTCTACAACCTCCCCCGGCTGCAACGCGGGTCGGTGCAGCGCTCCTTTTCGGCGCTCATCAGCCTGGTCGTCCTTGTCTATCTGACCGAACTGCTCGTCAGCCGGGCCGTGGCCCCGGCCTCGGCCGAGTTTCTGCTGCGCCTGGGCTGGCTCGGCGTGGCCCTGGTGCCGGCGGCGCAATTCCACCTGTCCGACGCTCTCTTGCGGACGACGGGCAAGCGCTCGCGGCGGCGGCAGGTGTTGGTGGTGCTCAGCTATCTGGCCGGCGCGGCTTTTGCCCTGCTGGGCCTGCTCAGCAATTGGGTCGTCGGTGAGCCGTCCGCCCTGGGCACGACGCCGCGCCTGGCCGGCGGGCCGCTCTTCCCAGTCTTTGCGGCCTACTTCTGGGGCGTGGCCCTGGCCGGCGTCTACAACGTCTGGCGCGCGCGGCAGCGCTGCCTGACGACGACGACGCGCCGCCGCATGACCACGACCCTGGTCACGATTCTGGCCGCGCCGTTGGGCGTCTTCCCCTACCTCATGCTGGCCACGCATCCCGCGGCCGAGTTGCCGCTGCTGCTCTGGCCGGTGCTGATTCTCGGCAACCTGGTCGTCAGCATCCTCTTCGCCGTGCTCACGTCGCAGTTGGTCTACTTCGGCTCGGCCTCGCCCGATCGCGTCGTGCGCGTGCGGCTGTACAAGTACATGGCTCGTGTGCCGCTGGCGGCGACCATCGTCTTGCTCGTCTTCGTTCTCGTCAGCCGCGGCAACGGCGTCCTGGGGCTGCACAAGGAGGTCTTGCTCGGCTTTGCCGTGGTGGCCACGGTGATGATCGTCGAGTGGGTCATCCACCACTACAAGCAGATGTTCGAGCGCGCCTTCCAACTCAACGATGACCCCGACGTGCGCCGCATCCAGGCGTTGAGCGACCGCCTGCTGACCACCAGCGACCTGAAGCAGTTCCTCGAAAGCGTGCTGGCGGCCACGTGCGAGGCCGTGCGGACGCCGTCGGCCTTCGTGGCCGCGCTGACGCCCACTGGGCCGCGGCTGGAGGCGGCCATCGGCCCGCCGGCGACGCTGGAGGGGCTGCCCGACGTGGCCTTACAGCGCTTGTCGTTGCCCAGCGGCAACGGCCAGGGGCCGGACGAGCCGGCGCGCAACGACAGCTTCTTTATCTGGGGCGACTACTGGATTCAGCCGCTTTACAACCAGCGCAACGATCTGATGCTCGGTATCCTGGGCATGCGCGCGCGCGCGCCTCAGCCCGATCTGGTGGCCGAGGAACTGGCCTTGCTGGCGCGGCTGCGCGCGCAGGCCGCCGCGGCCCTGGAAGACCACATCTTGCAGCAAGAGGTCTTTGCCGCCGTCGAGGGCATCCTGCCGGAGATCACCGCCCTGCAGGAGCGCCGCAGCGCGGCCACGTTCGGCGCGCTGCCCGTGCTGACGGCCGAGATCGCCCGGCCGACCGACGAGTTGCTGCAAGACCCGGAGTTTGGCAACATGGTCCGCGACGCGCTGACCCACTACTGGGGCGGGCCGAAGCTGACCGAAAGCCCGTTGCTCCAGCTTGAGGTCGTGCAGCGCGAGATGGAGGGACACGACAACAACCCGGTCAACGCTCTACGGGCCATCCTGGCCGAGGCTATCGAGCAACAGCGGCCGGACGGACAGCGCAGTCTGACGACGACCGAGTGGATCCTCTACAACATCCTCGACCTGAAGTTCGTCCAGGGCCGCCGCGTGCGCGACGTGGCCCGCCGCCTGGCCATGAGCGAGTCCGACCTCTATCGCAAGCAGCGCGTGGCCATCGAAAACGTGGCCCGTACTATCGCCAACATGGAACGAACCGCCCTCGGAGGCGAAGAGGAAGACCTTGAACCCATCCCCGCCGACAGCCAGCTCATCGCCAACGGATAGCCCCTTTCGCGCCCGCGCCGGCGAACTGCATTGCGAAGACGTGTCCCTGACGGCCATCGCCGCGGCGGTGGGCACGCCCGTCTACGTCTACAGCCGGGCCGACTTGATCGGCCGGGCGCGGGCGTTCCTGGAGGCGGCGCGGTCGGCGGCCGGCGATGGCGCGCTGGTCTGCTATGCCGTCAAGGCCAACGCCAACCCGGCGCTGCTGCGCCTGTTGCGCGAAACCGGCCTGGGCGCGGACGTGACCAGCGGCGGCGAACTCTTCCTGGCCCGTCACGCCGGCGTCGAGCCGGACCGAATTATCTACTCCGGCGTCGGCAAGCGGGCCGAGGAGATCGAAGAAGCGCTGGTCGCCGGTATTCGCGCCATTCACATCGAGTCGGAGATGGAGCTGGCTGCCGTGGCCGCGGCGGCGGCCCGGCTGGGGCGAGTTGCCCCGGTGGGCGTGCGCGTCAACCCCAACATCAGCGCGGCCACGCATCCCTACATCAGCACCGGCCTGCACAGCCACAAGTTCGGCGTGCCCCGCGAGCGCGCCGTGGCCATCCTGCGCGCCGCCGCGGCCGATCCGTGGCTGCGGCCCGTCGGTCTGGCCGCCCACATCGGCTCGCAGATCACCGACCTCGATCCGTTCGCCCAGGCGGCGCGCTTCCTGGTGAGCGTGGCCGATGAACTGGCGGACGAGGGCATCCGGCTGGAGTATCTCGACTGCGGCGGCGGGCTGGGCATCGACTACCAGGGCGCGGCGCCGGGTCTGGCCGACTGGGTGCGCGTCATCGGGCCGGTCATCGGCGCGGCCGGCTATGGGCTGGTCGTCGAGCCGGGCCGCTCCATCGTCGGCCGGGCCGGGGCGCTGCTGACGCGGGTCGTCTACACCAAGCAGCAGGGCGACAAGCGCTTCGTCATCGCCGACGCGGGCATGACCGATCTCATCCGGCCGACACTCTACCAGGCCCATCACCCCATCGTCCCGGTCGCGCCGGCGGCGGGGGAGGAAGTCGTCGACGTCGTCGGCCCCATCTGCGAGACGAGCGACTTCCTGGCCCGCGATCGCGCGCTGCCGCCACTGGCCGCCGGCGATCTGCTGGCGGTGCTGCACGCCGGAGCCTATGGCTTCGCCATGAGTTCCAATTACAACGGCCACCTGCGGCCGGCCGAGGTGCTGGTGGAGGGCGACGCCTTCCGCGTCATCCGCCGCCGGCAGACCTACGCCGATCTGATTGCCGGCACGTGACCGCTGCCCCGCGCGTCATCCACATCTCATCTCAATCCAGACAGGCCTCGTAGAGATAATCCCACGTATAGATGCCCGAATCGTGGCCGTCGTTCCAGCGCAGTTGGATGGCGTATGTGCCCACCGGGGCGATGGCCTCCAGGTTGAGAGCGTCGTCCTGGGCGCGCCGGAGCAGCAGCTTGTCGGCCGGCCGGCCCATGTTGTCGTGGCCGCCCTGGCAGAGGACGCAGGGGCAGACGGCGCGCAGGCCGGCGAAGGAGTAGCGGCCCTCGCGGCCGTCGCTCCAGGTGATGGTTAATATGCGTTGCGCCCTATCGGCGACAACGTTCGTTGGTTTGGCATGCATGAGCATAAGTGTAAGGCCTTACCGATCTGTTTTGTAGGGGCGGGCCTGAGACCCGCCCCTGCCCACCGCCGTATCCATTTTGTAAGGGCGGGTCTGAGACCCGCCCCTACATGAGCCGGCCGGCGATCTCTGTGCGGCTCGCCTGCAACGCGGCCAGCTTCTCGCGCTCCTTCTGCACGACGGCCGGCGGGGCCTTTTGGGCAAAGGGGCTGTCGAGCAGGCCGGTCAGCCGGGCGATCTGCTTGTCCAGTTCGGCCAGTTCTTTGATCAGGCGGGCCTGCTCGGCGTCCAGATCGACCATGCCCGCCAGGGGCAAGTAGCAGGTAACGGGGCCGAGCGCCAGCGTCAGAGCCTGGGCGGGCGGCTCGGCCGTCGCCGTGATACTCAGGTGGGCGTCGTCCAGCCGGGCCAGGGCGACCAGGATGGGCCGCTGGCCGGTCAGGAAGGCGGTGCGGTCGCCGGCGGCGATGACGGCCGGGATGTAGCG
>JAIBAS010000153.1 GCA_019695075.1 Promineifilum sp.
GCCACTGCCATAGCCGCCGCGGCTGCCGCCACCGCCGCCACCCGGGCGCTCCTCGCGCGGCTTGGCCTCGTTGACCTTCAACGGCCGGCCCCCGAAGGAGTAGCCATTGAGGGCCGCCGTGGCCGCGTCGGCCTCGGCGTTGTCCATCGCCACGAAGCAGAAGCCGCGGAAGCGGCCGGTGTCGCGGTCGTTGATCATATCGACCGAGCGCACCTCTCCGTAGCTGGAGAACAACTCGCGAACCTGCTCTTCATCCGTATCAAACGGCAAATTACCAACGTACAGCTTTTTCATCTTCCTTCAGACCCTAAATTGAACTAGTGTGTGTGACCGTGACTGTGGGCGTGACCGTGAGCCAGCTCCTCGGACGTCGCCCGGCGTAAACCAACGACCTCAACATCGAAATGCAGCGTCTCGCCGGCCAGAGGGTGATTCAGATCGAGGAGCGCGCCGTCGTCGCGCAGCTCCGAGATGTAGGCTTCCATCTGGCGGCCTGTGCCGCTCTCAACCATACGTAGGCCCATGCCCACCTCCAGCTCCAAATCGCCGGGGAAAGCATCATAGGGCACGAACTCAAAAGCGTCCGGGTCTGTCTCGCCATAGGCGTTGCCCGGACTGACTGTGACGCTGCGCGCGTCGCCAACTTTCATACCGGTCAAGGCTTGCTCCAGGCCGGGGATGATGTTTTGCGCGCCGTGGAGATAGACCAGGGGGTCATCGCCGTCGGCCGAGTCGATCTGCTCGCCATCATCCAACCGCAGCCTGTAGGCAAGGCTGACGACCAGCCCATCCCCCACACTCAGGTCATTCTGCTCTGCCAACTCGTCCTTCAAACAACCTCTCTGAATCCAGTGTGTCACTAGAAATCTTCCGGCCAGGCCGGAGCAGGACGGGCGACAACAACAAAAAGCCGCCTCGACTTTCGGTAAGTCGAAGGCGGCCTCACTTTCCGTCCCCACAACTCCACACACCAGTCAATTGTTACTATAGCGAACCGGCCCGCTCATGTCAACGGGTAACTGTCTGCCGGGTGCGATTACTTTTGGTGTAAGAGATGTGCCCGCCGTGGGAAGACCCAGCGATGGTTCTGCCAGGGTTGTCGTTTTCGCGCGGCCATTCGCTCGGCTAAGCCAATCAGGCGTTGGCAGTCTGCGTCGGTCACCGTGCCCGGTTTAGATGCTGTGGGAGTTGCCCCAGGAACGGGCGGCGTGAGGCTCTTTTTTTGGCGGCCAGACCGGAAAGAAGTTGCCGGGGTTATAAGGATATTTCGGTATTTTCTGGGCGTTAAGGCGCGTGTTGCTATGTGAATACCGGTGCTTTGGCCATGTCGGAGGCGCTGGGGGGTGGGGAAGTCCCTCCCGTCAGGGCCGGCGATCATATTCGGCGTAGATGACTCCCGCCTGATCCAGCCGGGACAGAGTAAGTTCACTCTCCGTGAGCGCGTAGCGAAATGCCCTCTGTCGGCCCATGCCGTCATAGAGAACCAGCACATCCCCGGCCGCGACTTCATAGCGGAACACGGGCAGCGTGATCGCCTCCTGGATGAGCCACACGCTGCCGTCTTCGCGGAATTCATACAGCAAGGCCGCCGGCGACCGGTCTTGCCAGCGGCCCACCAGCGTCGGTTCTGCCCGACAGCCGGGCACGGCCAGCGCGCCGGCCAGCGCCAGCCAGAGAACAACGCGGGCGATACGTGGCCCCATCGCGCGCCGCCCCTTAGCCCGTGTACTCCGGCCAGCGCGCGGCCACGCGCTCCGGCGTCAGCGGCAGGCGATCGTGCCAGACGCCGACGGCATCGTGCAGCGCGGCGGCGATGGCCGGCGCGGGCAGGATCATGCTGATCTCTCCGACGCCGCGCACGCCGAAGACGCCGACGTCGTCGGGCCGCTCCAGCAGGACATACTCGACCGGCGTTGTCACGTCGCGGATGGTGGGAACGAGATAGGTGCTCAGGCGGTCGGTCTCGATGCGGCCGTCGTGGGTGATGAAGTTCTCGGTCAGCGTCCAGCCGAGCGCCTGCACCAGACCGCCCTGCAATTGGCCGAGCACCTGCTGCGGGTTGATGGCCCGGCCGGGGTCATGCGCGGCGACGATCCGGATCACTTCGATCGCCCCGGTATCGATATCCACCTCGATCTCGGCCGCCTGCGCGCCATAGGCGTAGCTGACGAAGTTGCGGTTGGCGTCCGGGTCGGGCAGCAGCGCCGTCGTCGCCGGGGCCACCCAGCGCCCGCCGCCACTGGCCGGGCGGTCTTCGTTCTGCCACTTGGCCAACGCCTCGGCCGCCGCCGCGCGAACGGCATTGCCGCCATACATCGTCATGCGCGACGCCGAGCACGGCCCGGCATCGCCGGCCGTGGCCGTGTCAGAGACGATCATCTGCACCCGATCAAGCGGCAGGCCGAGCGTCTCCGCGGCGATCTGCGCCAGAACGGAATGAGCGCCCTGGCCGACGTCGGCCGCGGCGGTGTAGACCTCGGCCCGTTCAATGCGGCGCGCGCCGTGCAACACGACACGGGCATAGCTGCCCTCGGGGATACCCCAGCCAAAGCCGGAGTTTTTCATCCCAACGGCGATGCCAAAGCCGCGCCGCTTGGTGGGCGTCGTGCTTTCCGGCGTTGGCAAGCGCCAGCCGTCCCCTTCGCGCACGGCTCCGGCCCGCGCGGCGCACGCCTCAATCAGTTCGACCAGGCTCACCGGCCCGACGAGTGGCGATCCCGTGATCAGTTTGTCGCCGGTGCGCACGCAATTGCGCAGCCGGATCGTGATCGGGTCTAGCCCGACCGCCTCACCCAGCCGGGCGATCATCATCTCCGCCGCGAACGTTGACTGCGGCGAACCAAAGCCGCGGAAGGCGCACCCAGGGACGTTGTTGGTATAGGCCGCGACGCCATCGATCTGCGCGTGCTCAAACCGGTAGGCGCCGACGGCCGAGTAGAGGAAGTTGGCCAGGACTTCGCTGCTTGTGTAGTTGTAGGCGCCGGCGTCGGAGATGATCTCGATCTTGGCCGCCTGCAACGTTCCGTCGCGCCTGGCCCCCCAGGTGTGGCGGATGGTGATCGCGTGCCGCTTGCCGTGGCCGCGGATAGACTCCTCCCGGCTCCAGACAGTCTTGACCGGCCGGCGCAACTTGTGGGCGGCCACGGCCAGGGCGACCTGAACGGAGGTGTCCTCCCGGCCGCCGAACGCACCGCCGATGGCCCCATAGACGACGCGCACCGCGTCCTCCGGCAGGTTCAGCGCCGCGGCGATCTGGCGCAGGTCATCGTGGGTCGCCTGCCCGGAGGTGCGCACCGTCACCCGACCGGCCTCGTCGATGTAGCCCAGCCCCGCCTCTGGCTCCAGGTAGGCATGTTCCTGCATCGGCGTGTGGAACTCGCCACAAACCACGACTTCGGCCGCGGCCAGCGCGGCGTCCGGGTCGCCCTGCCGCAGGTGGATGCGGTGGCAGACGTTGCCCGGCCACTCGGCGTGAAGCTGGATCGCTCCTGGGCGGAGCGCTTCTTCAGCCGACGACAGAACCGGCAGGTCTTCATAGGCGATGCGCACCAGTCGCGCCGCGGCCTCGGCCGCTTCGGCCGTCTCGGCGATCACCGCGCAGACCTGATCGCCCTCGCAGCGCACGAGGCGGTCGCAGAATACCTGCTGGTCGCGGCGGATCAGGCCGCGGACGTTCACCGGCACATCGGCGGCGGTGATCACGTCCACCACACCGGGCAGAGCCAGGGCCGCTGTGGCGTCGAGCGAGCGGATGAGGGCGTGCGGCCGCCCGGCAAAGACGATCTTCATGTGCAGCATGCCGTCCACGGCGATATCGGCGGCATAGGCCGCGCCGCCGGTCACCTTGGCCCGGCTATCGAGACGCTCCACGGTCTGACCGACAACCTGCAACTCAGGCATGATCCACCTCCCGCGCCGCGGCCTGAATGGCGGCGATGATCTGGGTATAGCCCGTGCAGCGGCACAGATTGCCGGTCAGCGCCTGGCGAATTTGGGCCTCAGTCGGGTCTGGCTGCCGTTCCAACAGGGCCACGGCGGAGAGCACCAGGCCGGGAGTGCAGAAACCGCACTGCACCGCGCCCGAGCGAATGAACGCGCGCTGCAGGGGGTGCAGCTCGCCGTCGCCGGCCAGCCCTTCGATGGTGATGATCGTGCGGCCCTGCGCCTGCCCGGCCAGCACCAGACAGGCGTTGACCGGCCGGCCGTCCATCAGCACGGTACACGCGCCACACTCACCCTCGCTGCAACCGTCCTTCGTGCCATAGAGGCCCAGGTCGTCGCGCAGCAGGTAGAGCAGGGTCTTGTGGGCGTCGGTCGTTATGGTTTGCGTCTGCCCGTTGACCGTGAGGGTCACTGTCACTTGGCTCATTGTTCGCCTCCACCCGGCGCTGAGAGTTGGGTCAGGCCGCGGCGCACCAGGACGCGGACGCCATGACGGCGGTAGGCGGCCGAGGCGCGCACGTCATCGATCGGACGGGCCGCGGCCACGGCCGCGTCGGCCGCCCGCGCGATCAGGTCGTCATCCAGCGGCCGGCCGCGCAACAGGGCCTCGGCTTCGGCGCAGCGGATCGCCGTGGGCGCCACAGCGCCGAGGGCGACGCGCGCTTCCTCGACCCGCCCGTGGTCGTCCAATTGCAGGACAAAGGCGGCGCTGACGACCGAGATGACCATGCCCTGCCGGTTGCCCAGGCGGAGGAACAGCGACCGCGCGCCGCGGGGCAGGGGGGCGAACCGTACCCGGCGGATGATCTCGTGGGCCTCGCTGGCCGTCTGGCCGGGGCCGCGCAGAAACGCGCTCAGCGCCAGAGACCGTTCGCCCGCCGCGCTGATGAGGTCAACTTGCGCGTCCAGGACGAGCAGGGGCGGCAACGTGTCGCCGGCCGGGGACGCATTGGCGATGTTGCCGCCGATTGTGCCGCGGTTCTGTGTCTGGGCGCCGCCGATCATGGCGCTGACCTCGGCCAGGAGCGGGGCGTGGGCGCGCAGCACGGGCGATGCGTGCAGCTCCGTGTAGGTGCTCAGCGCGCCAATGGCGATCTCGCCGTCGCGCAGGGTGACATCGCTCAGCCCGGGCACGCGGCTGAGATCGACCAGCGTCTCGGCCTGAAAGCGCCCGGCGCGCCACTGGGGAATAACGTCGGTGCCGCCGGCGATGGGCCGGCGGCCGGCGGCCGCCAGCGCGTGGCAGGCCTCGGCCAGCGTCTGCGGAGATAGAAAGTCAAAGGGGGTCATGACTACCTTGCCTGTCTAGAAGCGCCAGGTCGTGTGCGAGCGCGTCTGGGCGAGGACGCGGCCGTGGCGGATGACGAAGCGCCGGTCGCCCCGACGGCGCAGCGCGTCGACGGCCGAAGTCGCGTCGAGGATGATCAGGTTGGCCGGCGCGCCGACCATCACGCCGTAGTTCTCGATGCGGAAGTTGCGGGCGGCGTGGTAGCGCGGCATGTCGAACACGGCCTCGATTTCGGCCGGGGCGCTCATGTGGGCCGCGTGGGCGACGATGAACGCCACCTCCAGCGGGTCCATGTTGCCGTAGGAATAAAACATGTTCTGGAGATCATCCTGCCCGCAAGAGACGTTGACGCCGGCGGCCAACAGTTCCTTGACTCGGGCAATGCCGCGCCGCTTGGGGTGCTTGTCGGCCCGGCCCTGCAACATCAGGTTGATGGGCGCGATGGTGATCACGTTCAGCCGCGCCTCGGCCACCTTGGCGATGACTCGTTCGGCCAACGCATCGTCCCAGGCCGACATGGCGCAGCAGTGCCCGGCGGTGACGCGCCCCTGCCAGCCGTTGGCGATGGTCTGCTCGGCCAGCAGCTCAAGGCTGTGCCAGGCCGGGTCGTCCGTCTCGTCGATGTGCATGTCGATGTCGGCGTCGTGGGCGCGGGCGATCTCGAAGGCGATCTCGATGTGGCGGGCGGCGTCATCCATATCGCGTTCGGCGTGGGGCATGCCCCCGACGACGTCCGCGCCGGCGTCCATTGCCCGCCACATGAGGTCGATGACTTCCGGATCGCGCGCCATGCCCATCTGCGGGAAGGCGATCAGCTGCAAGTCAATGGCGTCGCGGAAGCGCTCGCGGACGGCGACGTTGCCCGCCAGCAGCCGCAGCTGGCCGACGCGGTCGATATCGACGTGGCTGCGGAACCACTGCACGCCGTGGCCAATGGCCGCGCGCAGGGCCAGGGAGGCGCGATCGACGATGTCGGCGATGGGCATGTCGTGCTTGATGGCCGCGTAGACCGCGATGGCTTCCTCAAGCGTGCCGCTGTGGTTAAGCGCGCCTTCCCAGATGAGCGCGTTTTCCAGGTGAAAGTGGGTTTCGACGAGCGCGGGCGAGACCATCGCCCCTTCGGCGTCGATCTCGGCCGCGGCAGCCGGCAGGCCACCGGCGGCAACGGCGGTGATGATGCCGTTCTCGATGCCCACCTCAACGGGAGCGCCGGTCTTGTCCAGACGCGCATTGCGAATAACCAGGTCCATGATGGTGTACGTCCTTTCGCTATGGATTGCCGGGGCCGCCGGAGGCTCCCCGCCGCTACTCTTTTCCACCGCGATAGTAGGGCACGGCAAACGCGCCGGGGAACTCGGCCCGCCGCGAGACGCCCACGAGCACGATGACGGTGATGATGTAGGGCAGCATGAGCAGGATTTCCGAGGGAATGGGCACACTGAGGGTCTGGAGGCTGATCTGCACCGCCGACGCCAGCCCAAACACCCACGCGCCCAGGAGGGCGCGCGCCGGGTCCCACTTGGAGAAGACGACCACGGCGACGGCGATGAAGCCGCGCCCGGCGGTCATCTGCGTCCAGAACAGGCCCAGGCTGCCCAGAACCAGGTAGCTGCCGCCAATGCCGGCCATCGCCCCGCCGATCATCAGGCACAGATAGCGGATCAACTCGACGCGGATGCCGCGCGTGTCGGCCGCGTCCGGGCTTTCGCCGACGGCGCGCACTTTCAACCCGAAGTGCGTCCGGTAGAGCACCAGCGAGGCGACGGGCACGAGGGCCAGCGCCAGATAGACCAGGACGTTGTGCTCGAACAGGATGGGGCCGATCCACGGTATCCGGCTGAGGAGGGGGATGGGCAGCGTCGGGAAGATGTCCAGCGTTGGCGGCGTCGTCCGCAGCCCAAAGGCCAACCGGAACAACAGCGTGGAGAGGCCGCCGCCCAGGATGGTGATGCCCAGGCCGGCCACGACCTGATTGGCCTTGACGGTGATGCTCATGAAGCCCATCAGCAGCCCGAAGAGGATGCCGGCCAGCATGCCCGCCAGGACGCCGGCCCACAGGTTGCCCGTCCAATACGCCCCCAGGAAGCCGCTGAGGGCGCCGATCAGCATTGTGCCCTCAATGCCCAGGTTGAGGATGCCGGCGCGCTCGACGAACATCTCGCCCAACGCCGCCAGCAGGATGGGCGTCGCCAGGCGCAGCGAGGCGGCCAGGACGCCGATGATGAACGTGGAAGTGATGAGATCGAGGTTCATGAGCGCCTGCCACGAAAGATGTAGGCCCGGGCCAGCACGAGCAGGATGATGCTGCCCTGGATGACGTCGACCAGGGCAAATGGGACGCCGGCGCCGCGCTCCATGGCGTTGCCGCCGACAACCAGGGCGGCAAACAGGAAGGCCGACACGACCATGCCCAGCGGGTGAAGGTCGCCCAGCAGGGCCACGACGACGGCCAGCGATCCCATGCCGACGGCGATGGCATCGATGAGGCGGTAGTGGATGCCGAAGATCTCGCCCCAACCGGCGATGCCGGCGACGCCGCCGGTGATGAGGGCCACGAGGATGACAGTCCGGTTGACGTTTAGCCCAACGTGGGTGGCCACGCGGCGGCTGGCGCCGACGATCTCGGTCCGGAACCCCAGTGTGCTGCGCCAGAACAGCAGGGCGACGACGACCAGGACGAGGGCGACCAGGAAGGCGATATTCAGCCGGCTGCCGGCCAGGAAGCGCGGCAGTTGAAACGCCTCGGCGATCAGGGACGACTGCGGGAAGTTGAAGCCTTCCGGGTCTTTGAGCGGGCCGTTGACTATGTAGGCCAGCAGATAGACGGCGATGAAGTTGAGCATGGAGGTCGTGATGACTTCGTTGGCGTTGAAGCGCGCCTTCAGCACTCCGGCGATGCCACTCCAGAGCGCACCGCCGACGACGCTGGCCAGCAGGGACAGCGGCAGAACCACCACGGCCGGCCACGACTTGAGCAGCAGGGCCACCGAGAACGAGGCAATCGCCCCTAGAATGAGCTGTCCCTCCGCGCCGATGTTCCAGAAGCCGCAGCGAAAGGAGACTGACACGGAGATGGCCAGAATGAGAAACGGGGTCATCTTGACGAAGGTCTCGGCCAGGCGGGCGGGGGAGCCGAATGCGCCCTGAAGGAGGGCCGTGTAGGCCTCAATCGGGTTGCGTCCGCTGGCCAGCAGGAGCAGCGCGCCAAAGAGGAGCGCCAGGCCTACGGCCAGCGCGGCGGGCCAAATCCTGGCGGCGAGCCCGCGCCAGTCGATTGTCTTGGTGGGTTTGGGTATTGCCGTCATCCGTTTCGCACCTCATTCCACTCCACGGCGGGTTGGGTTTGCTCAGGCGGTTGTTGCGACAGGTGGGCGGCCAGGTTTTCGGCCGCGGTTCCGGCCATCATCAGCCCGACCTTCTCCAGGGTGGCCTCGCCAATGGGCATGTCGCCCATGAGCTGGCCGCCATACATGACGATGAGGCGGTCGCTGAGGGCGAATAGCTCATCCAGGTCGGCGCTGATCAGCAGGACGGCCGCCCCGCGGTCTCTTTCGCCGGTCAGTTTCTGGTGGACATAGGCGGCGGCGCCGATGTCGAGGCCCCGTGTCGGCTTGTTGGCGATG
Organism: Promineifilum sp.; assembly: GCA_019695075.1. Taxonomy (GTDB): domain Bacteria; phylum Chloroflexota; class Anaerolineae; order Promineifilales; family Promineifilaceae; genus Promineifilum. The sequence goes on from JAIBAS010000153.1 coordinate 8,854, forward strand.
ATGAGCGCCGGGGACTGGCTCAGTTCGCGGGCCAGGATGAGCTTCTGCTGGTTGCCGCCGGAGAGTTTGCCGGCCGCGACCTGTGTCCCCGGTGTGCTGATGCTATAGTCGTCGATGAGCCGGCGCGTGAAGTCATCGATGACGTCGGGCTGTAGCATGCTCCGCCGCGCGAAGGGTTGGCGGCGGAACAACTTGAGGACGGCGTTCCGCGCCAGATTGAAGCCGAGGACCAGGCCCTCGCCGTGCCGGTCGTCGGTGATGACGGCGATGTTGTGGTCGATGACTTGCCGTGGGGTCCATGTCGTCGCGTCCTGGCCCTGAAACGTAATTGTGCCCGACGTGGCCCGCCGCTGGCCGACGATGACTTCGACCAGTTCGCGCTGGCCATTGCCGTCGACGCCGGCAACGCCCACGGTTTCGCCGGCGGCGATGTCGAAGCTGATGCCGCGGCAGGCCGGCAGGTCGCGGTCGTCGTTGACGCAAAGGTCGTGGACGCGCAGGACGGCCGTGGCGCCCTTCTTGTCCGGCTGGTGGGCGGCCGCCGGGGGGCTGTCTTCGCCCACGCCGGCGAGGCTCAGCACGAATGTCCTCTGCTCGCGCTTCAGGTCTTCCAGCTTGCGCCCGATCATCTCGCGGGCCAGTTCGCTTTTGGAGGTGGCCGCGGTCATGGCTTCAAAGACCTTGCGCCCTTGCCGCAAGACGGTGACGCGGTCGGTGACGCCCATAACCTCTTCCAGCTTGTGGCTGATGAAGACGACCGTCTTGCCCTGCGCGGCCATGCCGCGCAGGGTTACCGCCAGTTCCTCCGCCTCTTGCGGGGTCAGTACGGCCGTCGGCTCGTCGAGGATCAGGACTGTTGCCTGGCGATAGAGGCTGTTCAGAATCTCGACGCGCTGCTGCTGGCCCACGGACAGCGTTTCGATGCGCGCGTCCGGGTCAACGCGGATGCCGTACTGTTGGGCCACCTGGGCCACGCGCCGCGATGCTGCTTTCAGGTCGAGCATGGCCGGGGTGGTGGGCATGCCCAGGATGATGTTCTCGGTGACGGTGAATGGGCGCACCAGCCGGAAATGCTGGTGAACCATGCCGATGCCGAGGGCGATCGCTCGCGCCGGGGAGTCGATGGTCACCGGTTGTCCGTTGATGACGATCTGTCCCTCATCCGGCGCGTATAGTCCGAAGAGGACGTTCATCAACGTGGACTTGCCGGCCCCGTTCTCTCCGAGCAGGCCATGCACTTCCCCGGCGCGAAGGTCCAGGTCAACGGCGCCGTTGGCCGTTACGCCCGGAAAGCGCTTGGTGATGCCGACGAGGCGCACCGGCAGTTGTTCGTTCATCTTGCTCTCCCCGCAAGCTGCTGGATGGAACGGCTGCTTCCGGCCGTTCGGTCGTTGGGCGCTGGGGGAGGATGAGGCGGTTGGCCCATCAGGCCATGCGCCGGCCTCATCCTCTGGGTTTCGCTATTCGCCATGCCCCTCAGCGCCTGGGGCGGGGCGTGCCGCGCGTTACTGTTGGGCCTCGATGGTGATCGCGTCGAGATCGCCCAGGTCGAGCGTGCCGGCGATGAATGCCTGCCGCGCTTCGTCGATCCGGGCCTGGATGGCGGCGGTGATCCGGCCGGCCAGGGGCGGGTTGACGATTGTCTGTTCGCCTTCGTTGGCGAAGTTGATCCAGTATTGCTTGTCGCCGTAGGCGCCGGCCTGATCTTCCTGAATCATCTGGACGAACATCGGCCCCCAGGCGTAGACGTTGCTGGCCACGGTGATGTCCGGCTCGATCTCGTTCTGGTTGGCGTTGTTGCCCATGCAGATCACGCCTTGCTCGGCGCAGGCGTTCAGCACGGCGATGCCGATGCCGTCGCCGCTCTGCCACAGTACGTCGGCGCCGGCGTTGATCTGGTTGAGCGCTGCTTCCTTGGCCCCAGACAGGTCGTTGAAGTCGCCGACGAAGCTGTTCAGTACGGTGACGTCGGGGTTGACGGATTCCGCGCCCATCTGGAAGGCGACGTGGCCGCGGTGAATCTCCGATACGTCCAGGCCGCCGACGACGCCGATGATGTTGCTCTCGGTCAGCATGCCGGCGATGATGCCCATGACGTAGGCGCCTTCTTCGAGCTTGACATCATAGACGCCGACGTTGGGGGCCGTCTTGAAGCCGGTTCCCAGGGCGAAGCTGGTGTCGGGGAAGTCGGCCGCTACCTTGATGATCGGTTCCTGGAACTGGAAGCCGTGGCCCACGACCAGGTCATAGCCTTGTTGGGCATAGTCGATCAATGCCGGCTCGATGTCGGCGACGTCGTAGACTTGTTCGACAACGGTCACTTCGACGTTGCCCAGTTGTTCGGCGGCCCAGTTCATGCCTTCGAAGGCGGCCTGGTTCCAGGACACGTCGTCGGCGCGTCCGGGCAGGATGAGGGCGACGCGGTAGGCCTCGCCGGCGGCCGGCTCTTCGGCCGTGGTCGCTGCAGCGGCCGGTTCTTCCACGGTCGTTTCCTGGGTGGCCGCCCCGCCGCAGGCCGCCAGGGCTATCAGGAGTAGCCCCACTATCCAACAGTGCATCAGTGTTCTCTTCATTTTCCTTACCTCTCTGTATGGATCAACAACACTCGCGTTCGCAACAGAAGCCGCGGATGGGCCGGCGGCGGCCGGCGTCTATCATCCACGGTCTGAAGTTGCCAGGTTTATGGGTCACATGCGCGTCCGTAGAATCGAGAAACGGATGAACCGGTCACAGTAGTAAGTCGAGTGCAAAGCGATTGCCGCGCCAAGCGGGTCGTAGCTAACCTCTTCGACGCGGAGCATGGGTGTGCCCGGTTCTACCTGGAGCAGGGCGGCAATGTCGGCCCCGGCGATGGTTGGGATCAGTTCGGCCAGATGCTGGACGGACTCCTGGTGGCAGCGATTGCGCATGAATTCAAAGAAGGGGCGCGCCAATTCGGCTTCATCGAATGGGGCGATGATGAAGGCCTGGGGGACGATGTCGATGCAGTAGATGGCCGGCTGGCCATTGGCCAGGAACGTTTTGCGCACGGTGAGGGCGGGCGCGCCCGGTTCGAGGTCTAGGGCGGCGGCCTGCTCTTCCGAGAGCGGTTCGTAGGCGTAGGATTCAAAGCGGATGCTCGGCTCGAACCCGGCGATGCGGAGTAGCTCGGTGTATTCGTGGGCGTGTTCGGCGCGGATGTGGGCGCGGGAGATGTAGTGGACGTAGGTGCCGGCGCCTTGCCGGCGGATGATGACGCCTTCTCGCTCCAGCACGGCCAGGGCGTGGCGAACGGTGCCGCGGCTGACGCCGTATTGGGCGGCCAGGTCAGGTTCGGAGGGGAGTTGCCCGCCGACGACGTACTCGCGCCGCAGCTCTTCGCGCAGGGATTGGACGACGTGCGCGGCCAGGGTCTTAGGACGTTCCAGCGGCTTGCGGATGGCGTGTTGCATAATGGGCGCCGCTATCTTTGCTGCCGATTCCCCGGGGCGGGCATTCAGCGTGGGGCCTGGGGTGGCTCTCCGGCAGCGTCTTGGTCAGTTGTTCAACAACTAAACAATTAAGCACATAGTAAACGTATTTGGGGCGGTTGTCAATGGCATTTGGCGGGGGAGGGGGGTGGGAATTGGGGATTAGGGATGAGGGATTAGGGATTAGGAATGACCGCGTTCCAGGTTTCAGAACCCTCTATCGGGTCGATGCTATTGAAGCACCCCACCCCCTCTCCCCCTCCCCAGTTTTGATTTCGGTTTCAGTACCCTCTATCGGGTCGATGCTATTGAAGCTCGAGTGAGGTGGCGGCGGCCAGGCCGGAGAGGAGTTTCAGTACCCTCTATCGGGTCGATGCTATTGAAGCGGAGCATCCCAAGCCGCTGTTCAAGATGCGCAACGCGCGTTTCAGTACCCTCTATCGGGTCGATGCTATTGAAGCGGCGAACTGGGGCGGCAGGGCGCGCGGCTCGGTGTCGGTTTCAGTACCCTCTATCGGGTCGATGCTATTGAAGCATATCTCACCTCTGCCACTAACTATAAGCTAAAAAGTTTCAGTACCCTCTATCGGGTCGATGCTATTGAAGCGCATTCCCAGAGTGGAACCGGCGACGGGTAGAGGCCGTTTCAGTACCCTCTATCGGGTCGATGCTATTGAAGCGTGGTATCCGTTCTCGCCGCCGCATGTGGCCTTGTGTTTCAGTACCCTCTATCGGGTCGATGCTATTGAAGCATCCCAATCGTTCCAGATGCCATAGACCGCCAGAGCGTTTCAGTACCCTCTATCGGGTCGATGCTATTGAAGCGGCGACGGGCTGGCGGACGGCGACGCAACAACTGCTGTTTCAGTACCCTCTATCGGGTCGATGCTATTGAAGCCCCTGCTTCACGTGGAAGACCATGTCCCTCGACCATTGTTTCAGTACCCTCTATCGGGTCGATGCTATTGAAGCGGCGCAGGAAGCCTCGCGCCGCGTCGCCGACCTGCGTTTCAGTACCCTCTATCGGGTCGATGCTATTGAAGCGACGACGACGGCCATCGCCGACTTTGCGGCGCGGCTGTTTCAGTACCCTCTATCGGGTCGATGCTATTGAAGCGTTGTTGGACGGGGAGGTCGCTGTGGAGCTGCTCCGTTTCAGTACCCTCTATCGGGTCGATGCTATTGAAGCAGCGCCGCCTCGCTGCCGGCGACCGCCAGGTACACCGTTTCAGTACCCTCTATCGGGTCGATGCTATTGAAGCAGACCAGCGCCGACGCGCCGAGTTCCTTCGTCCGCCGTTTCAGTACCCTCTATCGGGTCGATGCTATTGAAGCTGGTCAGAGCGGCCGCCAACTTGCGGATTTCGGTGCGTTTCAGTACCCTCTATCGGGTCGATGCTATTGAAGCCGTGCTGTTCATGGCGTCGGGGCTGTTCGTCGCCATTGTTTCAGTACCCTCTATCGGGTCGATGCTATTGAAGCACGTACAGGATATACCAGTTTTGGCGTTTCTCCATTTCGTTTCAGTACCCTCTATCGGGTCGATGCTATTGAAGCGCGTGACGGCCGGATTGAGGACTTCCCCGGCCGGCTGTTTCAGTACCCTCTATCGGGTCGATGCTATTGAAGCAGTGGCTCAGCCCGCTGTCGGGCTGTTTCGACTTCAACTGTTTCAGTACCCTCTATCGGGTCGATGCTATTGAAGCGGCGCAGAACTACGCGACCGCCTTCGCCGGGGTGCAGTTTCAGTACCCTCTATCGGGTCGATGCTATTGAAGCCGCGGCCGCCGCCAGTGCCGCCGCCAGTGCCGGCCTGTTTCAGTACCCTCTATCGGGTCGATGCTATTGAAGCACGAACCCGGCGGCATGGAATGTCCATGCTGCCAAGTTTCAGTACCCTCTATCGGGTCGATGCTATTGAAGCAGCTACACCGTGGCGCTGCGGATCGACACGGCGGCGTTTCAGTACCCTCTATCGGGTCGATGCTATTGAAGCCAACTGAATAACTTCTTCCGTTCGTGGACGACCAGGTTTCAGTACCCTCTATCGGGTCGATGCTATTGAAGCACGCCGTTGGCAACACCGTAATCTTGTGCCTCATCAGTTTCAGTACCCTCTATCGGGTCGATGCTATTGAAGCCGTGTGGCCTACACGGTACGGCCGGAACTGGTACGCCGTTTCAGTACCCTCTATCGGGTCGATGCTATTGAAGCCCTGCGCGCGCTCATCGCCGCTTGGCGTGACGAGTGTTTCAGTACCCTCTATCGGGTCGATGCTATTGAAGCTCGGCTACGGCAGCAGCACTTACCCGATGTACGTCGGTTTCAGTACCCTCTATCGGGTCGATGCTATTGAAGCTCCGGCGCGACAATCGTCTGCCGCACCTGCGGCGGCGCGTTTCAGTACCCTCTATCGGGTCGATGCTATTGAAGCCGGTAGGCGTCGGCGTTTCTGTAGAGACTGGCGTGGTTTCAGTACCCTCTATCGGGTCGATGCTATTGAAGCACGGCTCATGCCCGCCCCCTGCCCGCGCCGACGCGCCGTTTCAGTACCCTCTATCGGGTCGATGCTATTGAAGCTTAGTGGAAGGCGCGGCGGTCGGTTGAAAGGCTTGGTTTCAGTACCCTCTATCGGGTCGATGCTATTGAAGCTTACGAAACCGGCGAGGCATCACTCAAGGAACTCGCGTTTCAGTACCCTCTATCGGGTCGATGCTATTGAAGCTCAGCTATCCGACGCTTTTGCGTTATCTGAATCAGTCGTTTCAGTACCCTCTATCGGGTCGATGCTATTGAAGCGGCGTCGCCGTCGTAGTTCACTTGCCACCCCGTCTGTGTTTCAGTACCCTCTATCGGGTCGATGCTATTGAAGCACCACGTTCCGCGACGTAGCCGACTCGAACGTCCAGTTGTTTCAGTACCCTCTATCGGGTCGATGCTATTGAAGCGCATCGCCGACATCCTGATCTCAATTGCCGAGCGGACGTTTCAGTACCCTCTATCGGGTCGATGCTATTGAAGCCAACGGCGGCGCGATTCAGACAGCGATGGACACCGATGTTTCAGTACCCTCTATCGGGTCGATGCTATTGAAGCTTTCTGTGCATCATCGCCCTGGCCGCGGCGGGCATGTTTCAGTACCCTCTATCGGGTCGATGCTATTGAAGCCGCGGCCGAGCATAATCGCCGCGGACCACTCCCACAGTTTCAGTACCCTCTATCGGGTCGATGCTATTGAAGCAGCTAGTCGCCGGTCGTCATGGCCGGCTTGAATTCTGTTTCAGTACCCTCTATCGGGTCGATGCTATTGAAGCACGCCGCCGCCAAGCATTTGGCCGGCGCGTTTGCACGTTTCAGTACCCTCTATCGGGTCGATGCTATTGAAGCACGCCGCCGCCAAGCATTTGGCCGGCGCGTTTGCACGTTTCAGTACCCTCTATCGGGTCGATGCTATTGAAGCTTGGAGCGGCCGATTTGTGGCCGGCTATCGGCCGCGTTTCAGTACCCTCTATCGGGTCGATGCTATTGAAGCGGCTCTGCCCCACCGTGCTATCGGCTTATTTTGTCGAGTTTCAGTACCCTCTATCGGGTCGATGCTATTGAAGCCGGTCGATGGAGACGTTCCTGACGGGCTATTTTGACCGGTTTCAGTACCCTCTATCGGGTCGATGCTATTGAAGCCGGCAACCCGCCCCCTATCGTGTCAGACAGTCGCGGTTGTTTCAGTACCCTCTATCGGGTCGATGCTATTGAAGCCTCCATCAGCGTCAGCACGTTACGGCCAGCGTCGGTGGTTTCAGTACCCTCTATCGGGTCGATGCTATTGAAGCATCCCCACGGCGGCCGAGTGCCTGACCTATCCCAGCGTTTCAGTACCCTCTATCGGGTCGATGCTATTGAAGCCCTTCCCCATGTAGGGCGACAGGAACTCGTCAGGCCGTTTCAGTACCCTCTATCGGGTCGATGCTATTGAAGCATCGCCGCGGTCGCGGGCGAGATGGCCTACTACCAGGTTTCAGTACCCTCTATCGGGTCGATGCTATTGAAGCTATCTATGGCGGCTACAACCCGCAGGTGGAGAACGGCGTTTCAGTACCCTCTATCGGGTCGATGCTATTGAAGCAGACGACCGACGCCGACACGATGGACGCGCGGCGGCGTTTCAGTACCCTCTATCGGGTCGATGCTATTGAAGCGGCAACGCCGGCGGTACGTGGTCGGCGGCTACCACCGAGTTTCAGTACCCTCTATCGGGTCGATGCTATTGAAGCGTGGAACCGGCCGAGTTGGTCACAACGACCGTGCCGGTTTCAGTACCCTCTATCGGGTCGATGCTATTGAAGCCGGCCCAGACCGTGCGCGTGGTCGCCGCCTCCACGTTTCAGTACCCTCTATCGGGTCGATGCTATTGAAGCCACGAGGTGCGCGACATCCGCGCCGAGCGGCCCGCCTGTTTCAGTACCCTCTATCGGGTCGATGCTATTGAAGCGGCGCAGGGCTTGCGCGAGATAGACATGGACCGGATGTTTCAGTACCCTCTATCGGGTCGATGCTATTGAAGCCACGGTGTTGGAACACAAACAACCTCAACAGGATAGGTTTCAGTACCCTCTATCGGGTCGATGCTATTGAAGCTTTCCAGCATCCGGCGCTCGTCCTCGGCCAGCCGCAGTTTCAGTACCCTCTATCGGGTCGATGCTATTGAAGCATATTCGCCTACTACTGGAGCAGGTCGGCTCCGGCCTGTTTCAGTACCCTCTATCGGGTCGATGCTATTGAAGCGCCATCTCGACGTACCCGGTGGCTTCCGCACTGCTGTGTTTCAGTACCCTCTATCGGGTCGATGCTATTGAAGCGCCGTGGCCAGCGCCAGACCGCGCAGAGCGGTGGCCTGTTTCAGTACCCTCTATCGGGTCGATGCTATTGAAGCTCACAGTGATGTTGCCGGCTGCGCCGCCGGCGACCAGTTTCAGTACCCTCTATCGGGTCGATGCTATTGAAGCTGTTGTGCCAGTAGTTGAGCGAGGTGTAGATGACCGGTTTCAGTACCCTCTATCGGGTCGATGCTATTGAAGCCTGTCGGCCGAGGCGGGGGGGGGTATTGGGGATTCCTCTGTTTCAGTACCCTCTATCGGGTCGATGCTATTGAAGCACGCACATGGCGGCTGCGCAACCCGCGCGGTAGTGGCGTTTCAGTACCCTCTATCGGGTCGATGCTATTGAAGCGGCCGCGGACGCGGCTGATCGTCTCCAACATGCTGTTTCAGTACCCTCTATCGGGTCGATGCTATTGAAGCCGGTTGCCGCGCCGGTGGCCGCGAGCGACAACCGCATGTTTCAGTACCCTCTATCGGGTCGATGCTATTGAAGCGGCCTCATCCTCTTCGGCGGCCGTCACGGCGGCGATCAGTTTCAGTACCCTCTATCGGGTCGATGCTATTGAAGCCCTCACCGCCCGCGCCATGCCGGTCTGCCATTCCGCCAGTTTCAGTACCCTCTATCGGGTCGATGCTATTGAAGCAAAGGTCTGCCGCCGGCGCTGGCCGACCGGCTCCAGTTTCAGTACCCTCTATCGGGTCGATGCTATTGAAGCCTCCTGGAACATCGTGATCGGGATGCGTGACACCTGTTTCAGTACCCTCTATCGGGTCGATGCTATTGAAGCCATAGGTCTGCCGGATGGCATGCACGCCGATCTTCGTTTCAGTACCCTCTATCGGGTCGATGCTATTGAAGCCAAGAGGCGCAAGTGGCGCAACAGCAGGTCATCGCCGTTTCAGTACCCTCTATCGGGTCGATGCTATTGAAGCTTCTATGGCTATCGCGAGAATGACCGACGCTTCGAGTTTCAGTACCCTCTATCGGGTCGATGCTATTGAAGCTCGCCCGCGGCGATTTGTCGGCGTACATCAGCGATGATGTTTCAGTACCCTCTATCGGGTCGATGCTATTGAAGCGTCGATGTCGTCGTCTGTCCACTCTATCGGCGCGCCACGTTTCAGTACCCTCTATCGGGTCGATGCTATTGAAGCCACCGGCAACCCGGCCCGGCGCAGTTCTTCATTGTTGTTTCAGTACCCTCTATCGGGTCGATGCTATTGAAGCCCCCAGTCAATCCCCCACACGTATTGGCCCGCCCGGCGTTTCAGTACCCTCTATCGGGTCGATGCTATTGAAGCCGATGAGCGAGCCGATAAAAGCCCCCTTCCCGTACATGTTTCAGTACCCTCTATCGGGTCGATGCTATTGAAGCTGGTCGTCGCCGCCGTGCTGACTGTCGGCCTCTGCGTTTCAGTACCCTCTATCGGGTCGATGCTATTGAAGCCTTACGTGCTACCCGACCGAGTCGGCGAGCGACGCCTGTTTCAGTACCCTCTATCGGGTCGATGCTATTGAAGCGGTGCAGGGCATGACCGCGGCGGTGCTCATCGCCGCGTTTCAGTACCCTCTATCGGGTCGATGCTATTGAAGCGGGTTAATTGGCCCTTCGTAAAACAGTTGCGGCAAGGTTTCAGTACCCTCTATCGGGTCGATGCTATTGAAGCCCGATGACGCGCCGGCGCCGACCGGCCCGCGCCACAAGGTTTCAGTACCCTCTATCGGGTCGATGCTATTGAAGCGTAAAACGCTCCAGAAAGTGGCACGGCCGTTGTGCCGGGTTTCAGTACCCTCTATCGGGTCGATGCTATTGAAGCCCAACGTCAAGGCCGGCTCGACCGCAACACCAATGTGTTTCAGTACCCTCTATCGGGTCGATGCTATTGAAGCTCATACGGCGGTATGTCGCGCGGACGTGTGTCGCGTAGTTTCAGTACCCTCTATCGGGTCGATGCTATTGAAGCCCGTCGTCGGTCGCGTAGCCCGCCCGCTTCAGCGCCGTTTCAGTACCCTCTATCGGGTCGATGCTATTGAAGCTCGATGGTCTGGTGGAGGCGAAGTACGCGCTGAAATCGTTTCAGTACCCTCTATCGGGTCGATGCTATTGAAGCATTAGCTCAAATTCGCTTATCGGTACGTCCGTGAACAAGTTTCAGTACCCTCTATCGGGTCGATGCTATTGAAGCCGCGGGCTGAATGGCGAGTTGGCGCGGCATCCTCTCTGTTTCAGTACCCTCTATCGGGTCGATGCTATTGAAGCGCGGCGCAGATTGCCGAGGTTGTCGCCGGTTTTCCAGCGTTTCAGTACCCTCTATCGGGTCGATGCTATTGAAGCCGTTGCCGGAATTGCTCAAACTGCTGGACGCGGCGATGTTTCAGTACCCTCTATCGGGTCGATGCTATTGAAGCAATGGGCCTGGACATGGCCATTGAGATCGCCATGCCGCGTTTCAGTACCCTCTATCGGGTCGATGCTATTGAAGCCGATTAACGGAACCCCCTGACCGATGAGGCGATCAGGTTTCAGTACCCTCTATCGGGTCGATGCTATTGAAGCTGTTGCAGTCGCCAAGCGGCCTGGAGGCCACGGCATCGTTTCAGTACCCTCTATCGGGTCGATGCTATTGAAGCTTCATTGTCGTCTTCTCCCCACAGCAACACCAGACGTTTCAGTACCCTCTATCGGGTCGATGCTATTGAAGCCCAAATGGAATTGTACGCATCGAGTTCGCCATAATGTTTCAGTACCCTCTATCGGGTCGATGCTATTGAAGCCCGCAACCCCGCCTCTGCCCGTCGCCGGTTCCAATCCGTTTCAGTACCCTCTATCGGGTCGATGCTATTGAAGCCATGCACACCGCTGCCCTGCCCGCCGCCGCCCAGGTGTTTCAGTACCCTCTATCGGGTCGATGCTATTGAAGCAAATCGAGCTGCAACGGCGAAGACCTCGTCTAGCCGTTTCAGTACCCTCTATCGGGTCGATGCTATTGAAGCCTGAAGACATCCCGTTTTAGACAGCCACAACGCCGGTTTCAGTACCCTCTATCGGGTCGATGCTATTGAAGCAGCAGTTGCACGCCCTGAACGCCCGCGCCGTCGCCCTGTTTCAGTACCCTCTATCGGGTCGATGCTATTGAAGCCGTTGTGCCGGGGTCGTGCCACCTCGTGCCATTTTGTTTCAGTACCCTCTATCGGGTCGATGCTATTGAAGCGCCGCCGTTGATCTCAGCCTGTATCTCCTGCTCATACGGTTTCAGTACCCTCTATCGGGTCGATGCTATTGAAGCCGGGCCGGTTGCGGCCTTCCGGCCGGCCTGGCCCTGTTTCAGTACCCTCTATCGGGTCGATGCTATTGAAGCCCAGATTTTGAACTGGCTGCTGGCCAAATTGCCGGAGTTTCAGTACCCTCTATCGGGTCGATGCTATTGAAGCAATCTGACCTGGAAGCTGCCATGTCCTGCTACATCCGTTTCAGTACCCTCTATCGGGTCGATGCTATTGAAGCTCACAATGCGACGCTGGCCGTGGCGTGGATCAGCGGGTTTCAGTACCCTCTATCGGGTCGATGCTATTGAAGCAATCACGTGTTCCATCTGGTCGGCCTTAAAATTGCTGTTTCAGTACCCTCTATCGGGTCGATGCTATTGAAGCTGTACGAAGCGATGTCGCCCGAAGAGATCGCCGCGGTTTCAGTACCCTCTATCGGGTCGATGCTATTGAAGCAGCGAGGCGTACAGCGGCGGCGTGTTCACCAACGAGTTTCAGTACCCTCTATCGGGTCGATGCTATTGAAGCTCCGCGAGACGCCGTTGCCCGCGTCGCCCAGGTGGGTTTCAGTACCCTCTATCGGGTCGATGCTATTGAAGCCGCCCTTGCCCGCGTCGCCTTGACCGGCTGCGCTGTCGTTTCAGTACCCTCTATCGGGTCGATGCTATTGAAGCACTGCCACGCCTCGCGCTGCCAGCTGCCATAGCACGGCGTTTCAGTACCCTCTATCGGGTCGATGCTATTGAAGCCCTCAGCGGTGGCGCGAACGGCTCGCGCCACTTTCGGGTTTCAGTACCCTCTATCGGGTCGATGCTATTGAAGCCCAATACGTTGTCATGATGACCTCCATATCTCATGACGTTTCAGTACCCTCTATCGGGTCGATGCTATTGAAGCAATGTAGCCGGCTGCTGTTCGTCGGTTACTTGCCGCCGTTTCAGTACCCTCTATCGGGTCGATGCTATTGAAGCTTGACGTGAGGGCGGCGGCTGTGGCGAACATGCCGTGTTTCAGTACCCTCTATCGGGTCGATGCTATTGAAGCGCTGGCCTCATCCCTATCCCTCTCTCTTGCCGGACAGCGTTTCAGTACCCTCTATCGGGTCGATGCTATTGAAGCGTAATTGGTGGACAGGCCAGTATCGCAACCAGCACGTTTCAGTACCCTCTATCGGGTCGATGCTATTGAAGCATCGAGCGCAACGTGTACCCGCGCATTGCTGTGCCGTTTCAGTACCCTCTATCGGGTCGATGCTATTGAAGCAGGTGACGCGGCGGTTTGCGCCGTGTCCGGTGTGCGTTTCAGTACCCTCTATCGGGTCGATGCTATTGAAGCCTCGCCGCGGTCAACGCGCAACCGTTGGCCGGTGATGTGTTTCAGTACCCTCTATCGGGTCGATGCTATTGAAGCGGCGGCGATGGCCAGGGGGGAGGAGGTGCTGGAGCGTTTCAGTACCCTCTATCGGGTCGATGCTATTGAAGCGTTCCAGAGCGACTTTGTGCCAGCGACATTCACAACGGTTTCAGTACCCTCTATCGGGTCGATGCTATTGAAGCCAGGTGTTTGATATTGAGGCGGTGCTGGAGGATGAGCGTTTCAGTACCCTCTATCGGGTCGATGCTATTGAAGCGCGCGGCTGTCTGGCGAGTCGCAGGCGTCTGTCCTCCGTTTCAGTACCCTCTATCGGGTCGATGCTATTGAAGCCTAGACGGACACAACAATTGCCGATAGCCACCTGATGTTTCAGTACCCTCTATCGGGTCGATGCTATTGAAGCACGACGGCGATTCCGGCGCGTGAATCAGGAAGTGCTTGTTTCAGTACCCTCTATCGGGTCGATGCTATTGAAGCGGATACCGCTCCGCCGGCCCGATCTCCACAAACGGAGTTTCAGTACCCTCTATCGGGTCGATGCTATTGAAGCGCGCCGGCGGCTGATACCCGCCAACCGCCTAGATCGTTTCAGTACCCTCTATCGGGTCGATGCTATTGAAGCATGACGTTCAACCCGCCGACGGACGAAGGCGGGTCGTGTTTCAGTACCCTCTATCGGGTCGATGCTATTGAAGCATTGACCTGGAGTATTGCACGGAGGTGGCTCTGTTGCGTTTCAGTACCCTCTATCGGGTCGATGCTATTGAAGCGGAGTTTTTGCGGGTGGATGGGACGCGGGCGTTGGTGTTTCAGTACCCTCTATCGGGTCGATGCTATTGAAGCAGCCGCCGGCGACTGAGGAAGAGCGGCGGCAGTGGCCGTTTCAGTACCCTCTATCGGGTCGATGCTATTGAAGCTCGGGCGATGACCGGATGTGCATGGATTACCACTACATGTTTCAGTACCCTCTATCGGGTCGATGCTATTGAAGCCATCATGTCCTCAGTGTGCCGCCGCCGCCGTTCGTCATGTTTCAGTACCCTCTATCGGGTCGATGCTATTGAAGCGAGTATCACTTGCCGGTCGGGACTGTGAAGTCGTGGAGTTTCAGTACCCTCTATCGGGTCGATGCTATTGAAGCACGGCATCATGACCGATAAGGCGGTCAGGTTACTGGGTTTCAGTACCCTCTATCGGGTCGATGCTATTGAAGCAGCGTTTCCGTCGTCGTCACGCCCACGGCCCGGCCCAGTTTCAGTACCCTCTATCGGGTCGATGCTATTGAAGCGCGCCGGGCAATCGCTGCCACTTTCGTGCCACTTTCGTGTTTCAGTACCCTCTATCGGGTCGATGCTATTGAAGCGATTCACTCCGCCGGCCCCGCCGCCAATGTCGCTGTTGTTTCAGTACCCTCTATCGGGTCGATGCTATTGAAGCGATGGACATCGACGCCTGGTTCTGCGTCCTGCAGAAGTTTCAGTACCCTCTATCGGGTCGATGCTATTGAAGCCCGGACAACGCCAATGCCAATGCTCATACGGAGCGGTTTCAGTACCCTCTATCGGGTCGATGCTATTGAAGCAAGCCTCCAACCGCCGCATCACCGCACGAGGCTCAGGTTTCAGTACCCTCTATCGGGTCGATGCTATTGAAGCTTTCGTCTGCCGCCGCCGCCGCCGCCGTGATGCTCAAGTTTCAGTACCCTCTATCGGGTCGATGCTATTGAAGCCTGAAGGTGGACTACGTCTATGACGCCATCGCCACGTTTCAGTACCCTCTATCGGGTCGATGCTATTGAAGCTCTGGTGTTCGCCGTTGCGGCACGCAGCCAATCCTGGTTTCAGTACCCTCTATCGGGTCGATGCTATTGAAGCCCGTCACGGCCAGTGCGGCACGGATTTCGACCGCGGTTTCAGTACCCTCTATCGGGTCGATGCTATTGAAGCTGCCAGACCGTTAATGCTCCGCTCGCGCGTGTCGCCCGTTTCAGTACCCTCTATCGGGTCGATGCTATTGAAGCCGTACCGGGTGGGTGAGCGGAACACGCTGGTCATCCGTTTCAGTACCCTCTATCGGGTCGATGCTATTGAAGCCAAGCCGGACACGGCGGCGACGCAGGCGCAGTGGAATGGTTTCAGTACCCTCTATCGGGTCGATGCTATTGAAGCCCCGCGGCCGGTGGGCCGGTGGCGCTGGCGGGAATCGGTTTCAGTACCCTCTATCGGGTCGATGCTATTGAAGCGCATTGGCGCGGTCGGCGGTGTCAACGACCGCGATTGGTTTCAGTACCCTCTATCGGGTCGATGCTATTGAAGCGCGTGCGCGCTACGCTGCGTCGCCGCCGCAACCGGGTTTCAGTACCCTCTATCGGGTCGATGCTATTGAAGCGGTACAGGCCAGCGGAGTCACGTCGCCGGATAACTGTTTCAGTACCCTCTATCGGGTCGATGCTATTGAAGCATTGAGTACCCGTGGTACGCCCTCGGCCTGAAACCGTTTCAGTACCCTCTATCGGGTCGATGCTATTGAAGCA
>JAIBAS010000503.1 GCA_019695075.1 Promineifilum sp.
GGAGAGGCGCACGCCGCGCGGGCCGACCACCGTGTCCAGCCCGGCCTCCAGCGTAGCGATGTCGGGTTCCAGCACGGCGGTATGGAGCGCCCGCGCCAGACGGCCGTCGTCGGGCAGGCCCATCAGGATGTTGTCGCGCAGCTTCTCGCTGAACAATCGCGGCACCTGTGGCGTGTAGGCTGAGCGCGGCGGCACGAAGTGGGCGGGCAAGTCGGTCACCGGCTGCCCGTTCCAGCGCACCTCGCCCGCCTGCGGCGGCAGCAGCCCCAGCAGCGCCCGCAGCAGCGTCGTCTTGCCGCTGCCGACGCGCCCCGTGATCACCGTAAACGACCCGCGCGGCAGAATGAGAGTGACGTTGTGGATGCCGCCTCTTTCTCGCCGGGGAGCAGGGGAGCGGGGGAGCAGGGGAGGGTCTATTTCTCCCCTGCTCCCTTGCTCCCCTGCCCCCCTGCTGTCATGGAGGTACGTTAGTCCGACCACCTCCAGCCACTCCAGCCGGTCGGCGGCCGTCTTGGCCGGTAGGGTCACGTCCGGCGCGCCACCCTTGTCATAGATGGGCCGCCGGGCGACGATGCTCTCCGGCGGCGCGTCGGGGTGCATCTCCTGCAAGCGGTCGAGCACCACTCGCTGCTGGGCGATCTCTGAGATGAAGCTGCCTGTGTCGGCCGGGAACTGGACGGCGATGGTCAGGTAGCTGACGAACAGAACGAAATCGCCGACGCTCATCCCTCCGGAGCGAATGACATTGCCGGCCAGCAGCACAACCAGGGCGATGGCGATGTCGCCCATGCTCTGTCCCGCGGAGAAGGCCAACGTTTGGAAGGTGCTCTGGCGCACGCCGGCCCGCCGCCGCGTCTCGCTGAGTGTGTCGAAGTAGCGCAGCGCGCCGGCCTCGGCGTCGGCCACCTTGACCGCCTGCACGCCGCCGAGTATCTCGCCCAGAAAGCCGGTGACGCGGCTGGACGCCACGCGCGTGGCCCGGTCATAGAGCAGATGGCGCCGCCAGGCGACGCGGTTGATGAAGAAGACCAACAGCAGCGGCAACAAGGCAATGGCGGTGATGCGCGGATTGATGCGGGCCATGATGACCACGGCAAACAGGAAGAAGATCGCCTCGCCGACCTGTTGCGACAGCCACGTGGGGAAATCGGAGAAGTCGCCCAGGTCGCGGTCCAGGCGATGGATGGCGTCGCCCGGCTCCACGGGCATCGGCCGCGCCGCCGGCTTGGCCAGGATGTTGGTCATGAAGTTAGCGCCCATGAGCACGCCGTTGGCGGTGCGCACAACCCAGCCGGCCCACTCATAACCCACGCCGGCGAGCAGCCGCCCCAAATGGACGGCGATGAACAGCGCCAGCAATGTGCCCACGCCGATGGCCGCCGGGGCCGAGCCGGTCAGTTCGTCGAAGAAGCGCCGGCTGATCAGCCCCGGCACGAGTTCCAGAAGGAGGAAGACGATGCCGAAGAGCATGCTGGCGACGAAGGGCCACGGCCGGAAGCGGATCAGCGCCCACGTGCCTTTCCAGACGGATAGCTTATTCATAGTTTGGAAAGATTTGTCCGTTCTCTGCATGACATGTCTCTTGTTGTTGCTGGAAGAGCTCACGCAAAGGACGCCAAGGGGGCCAAGAACGCCAAGAAGAGATCTTCTTTGCGCCCTTTGCCCGCTTGGCGTTCTTTGCGTGAACTGCTTTTCATCACGCCAGCACTTCCTCCAATCCGGTTTGAAGCAATTGGGTAAAGCGCGAGCCGGGGTCGGCGGCCAGGGCGACGCGCGGGCCGTGCTCCACGACGCGGCCGTTGTCCAGAATCAGGATGTCGTCGGCCCGGCCGACGGTGCGCAGGCGATGGGCGATGATGATGCCCGTGCGTCCGGCCAGCAGCCGGTCGATGGCCCGCTCCAGGAGTTGCTCGGTGGCCGGGTCGAGCCGCGACGAAGCCTCGTCGAGCACCACCAGGCGCGGATCGCGCAGGAAGACGCGGGCGAAGGCCAGCAGTTGCGCCTCCCCGGCCGACAGACCCTTGCCGCCGCTCTCCAGTACCGTGTCCAGCCCGGCCGGCAGGCCGCGCAGCCACGGGCCAAGGCCCAGCGTCTCCAGCGTGGCAACGATGGCGGCATCGTCAAAGGCCGGGCGGGCGGGGTCGTAGTTGCCGAAGAGGGTCAGATTGTCGCGCACGCTGGCGGCGAAGAGCTGCACGTCCTGCGTCACCAGGCCCACGTGCCGCCGCAGTTCGCCCAGAGCGACGGCGCGCAGGTCGATGCCGTCCAGGGTGATGGCCCCGGCGTCGACGTCGTATAGCCGGAAGAGCAGCCGCGTCAGCGTCGTCTTGCCACTGCCCGTCCGCCCCAACACGCCCAGGACGCGGCCGGGGGCCAGGTCGAAGGTAATGTCTTGCAGGACGGGATCATGGTTGGCAACAGCCGGCTCGGCGGCGGTCGGCTCCGCGGTCGCCAGCGCCGGCGGCCTGTCCTTGTAAGCGAAGCCGACGCCGGCGAAGGCCACTGCCGGCGGCGCGACGGGCAGGGCCGCCGCCGCCCCGGGGTCGTTCACCTCCGGCCGCAGAACAAAGAACTCGCGCGTGCGGTTGACGCTGGCCAGGGCGCGCTGGATATTGGCCAGCTCCCGTTGCACCGTGTCGATAGGCGACTCCAGCAGGCCGACATAGAACATCAGCAGGAAGACCGTGCCGATGGTCATCGTTCCGGCGCGGAAAGCCAGCGCGCTGAGGCCCATCGTCGCCGCCAGGGCCACGGCGTAGAGAAAGCGGCTCGTCGCGCTGACGACGGTGCTGAGCGTATAGGTGCGCGCGCGCAGGCCGGCCTGGGTGTTGAGCAGCGGGAAGAGGCGGCCCATGACGTAACCGCCGCCGCCGTTGGGCACGACGTCTTCCGTGCCGGTCATGTACTCCTCCAGAAAGCCCAGCAGCGCCGCCGAGGCCTGGCTGATGCGGCTGAACAGGGCCACCATGCGCTCCTGGATGGCCCGGAAGAGCAGCAGGACGACCAGCGCATACCCCAGCCCCACCAACCCGACGCGCCAATCCTCGCGGAAGAGCAGCGCCAGGATGCCGGCCACCAGCAGGCCATTGCCCAGCAAGTTGACGATGATCTGCGAGAAGTACTCCGCCAGTTGGCCCACGTCGCTGTCGATGCGCTCGATGAGTTCGCCGGGCGTGCGCAGCTTGTGGAAGCCCATGTCCAGGCGCAGGACGTGGGCGGTCAGGTCGCCGCGCAGGGCGTTGGTCGTCGCCCAGCCGAGATCTTCGGTCAGATAGACCGTGACCATGTAGATGACCTTTTGGGCCAGGACGGCGACGAAGAAGAGCGCGGCCACAGCATAGAGATTCGACGGCAAGAGGCTGGCCGCCGAGGTGCTGCCGGCGGCTGTGTCCACAAAGCGCCGCAGCAGTTGCGGGGCGATCAGTTGCAGAGCGATGGAGCCGCCCAGCAGCAGGAACAGCAAGGCCACGCGCCCGCGGTGGGGCCGCAGGTAGTGGCGCAGCATGGGCATCGGTTGAGTTGGAAGCGCTTCATCCATAGTGACAGACCACGACAAACAGAAAGAGAACGGCAAAAGCGGTGGCGAATCGGCCGGAAACGGCGGGCGCGCCAACGACGGCCAGCGTCATCAACGGCGACCAGGGCCGTCGACGGCCGTCATTGGCCGGCAACCCGGCGGGGACGCATAGCTGAAGGCACGCCGAACTTCCCGCGGGAAGAGGGCGCGGCGGGCAGAGCCGCAGGAGACTGCGGGCGAGGGGGGAATCGGGCCTGTGCGGCGCGGGCGCGAAGCTACCTCGCGGCGGCGATCTCCTGGTCGAACCGGGTCGCTGGAATCATCGTGTTGGCTGAAGCTGTCATGGGTCTGTGCCTCCCGTCCTGTTGTCGCCATGATTGGCAAGACGGCCAGCAGGATAGCATAGACGGCGCGGCCGTGTCAATCAACTGCACTACACTCAGGATCAGCCGACGCACCGCCCGTAGCGCAGGCTGTCAGCCTGCCGCCGCGTCAACCCCACCCGTAGCGCAGGCTGTCAGCCTGCCGCCGCGTCAACCCCGCCCGTAGCGCAGGCTGTCAGCCTGCCGCCGCGTCAACTCCGCCCGTAGCGCAGGCTGTCAGCCTGCCGTCGCGTCAACCCCGCCCGTAGCGCAGGCTGTCAGCCTGCCCCACCCTAGAATACCCGCCGCAGCCCCGGCAGCCGTGTCAGGAAAAGCGCGCCCAGCGCCCACGAGGCCAGCGCCGTGAACGCCGTCAGAACGACTACCTCCACCAAGATCGGCGCGCCGACCGACAGGGCCAGGTAAGTCGCCGGGTAGAGAACGAGGGGATGGAGATAGTAGATGGCATAGGCGTTGCGGTCGAGGCTGGCCCAGACGCGCGTGGGACGATTCACCCGCGCCTGGAAGAGCGCCACCCCGGCCATGAGCGCCGACAGGCATAGGGCATTGAAGAGCATGGCCTCGACGGCCAGCAGGACGATACCGCCCTCTATCCCGCTGAGGCGCAGGCCCACGTAGCCGGCGGCCGACATGAACGCCGCCGGCCCCCAGAACTCCAGGTCTGGCCGGTAGCCGCCGGCGCGAAACCAGCCCCGCCGGTCGGCGATGATGCCCAGAACGAAGTAGCCAACGTAGAGGCCCAGGCGCGCCGGCTGGTAGACAATCACTCTCAGGGCGTTTAGCCAGGTGTCCGGCGGCGCCACCGCGCCGGCGACGACGTACCAGAGCGTCATGAAGGCCCAGAACTTGGCCAGGAACTTGCCGTCCGGCATCTGCGCCCGGCGCGGGATCGCTTGCAGGCTCGGCTCGCCGTGGTAGAACGCGGCCAGAACCGCAAACAGGAGCAGCAGCATCCCCAGGAACCAGTAGACCGACTGCTGGTAATACGTGCCCCAGAAATCAACAGCCCAGAATTGGAGGTAAGGCGGCGCGATGCCACGCGAGTACGGGATCAAATAGGTCACCAGCGGCGCGAGAAAGACGACGCCGACCAGCCAGGGCAGACCCAGCCGCAGCGCCTTCTGGCGCAGAAACCGGGCCGGGCCATATTTCTCAAGTGACCCGTAGGCAAAGAACCCGGCGATGAAGAACAGGATTTGCATGTTGGGCACGTCCAGCAGCAGCACCAGCCCCGTCAGCGCCAGGCTGTTCCGTGGCTCGATGACGTACCACCACTCCGGCGGGTAAGCCATGTAGGTCATGCTGGCGTGCAGCAGGATGACCAGCAGGATGATGACCGCCCGCAAGTGGTCGAGAAAATGGAGACGGGTCGCCGCCGCCGGCGGCGACGTAGACGCCTCGCCGGGCCGGCGCAATTGAACTGGGATATCGGTTGGTGTGGTCATGTGGCAAGCCCCTGTTCAGTTCCGGGGAGCGGGCGCGGGGCCGAGCAGCGCAGCCGGCCCTCGCCGCGAATGCCGCGCGCCAGGCTCTAGCCCAGCAGGTCGCGGCCGATCTCGGTGACATCTGCGCAGCCGCACAACCCCATCGCCAGGTCAACCTCGAAGCGTAGAATGTCCAGCACGCGCTCAACGCCGCTCTGCCCGTCGGCGGCCAGCCCCCACAGCACCGGCCGGCCGACGGCCACCGCCCGCGCGCCATAGGCCAGGGCCTTCACCACGTCCGTGCCCCGGCGAATGCCACCGTCGATGAGCACCTCGACCCGCCCGGCCACGGCATCGACGATGTCGGGCAGCGCGGTGATCGTCGCCGGGGCCGTGTCCAGTTGCCGGCCGCCGTGGTTGCTGACGATGACCCCGGCGGCGCCGTAGTCGGCCGCCTGCCGCGCGTCCTCCGGGTGGACGACGCCCTTCAGCAGCACCGGCAGCTTCGTCAGGCCGCACAGCCACTCGACATCCTTCCACGACAGCGTCTGATCGAACAGCGAAGCGACGTAGGCCGCCAGCCCGGAGTCCTGCGCCTCCTTGGGGAAGGCCTCCTGCCCGGCGGGCATCAGGTTCTTGACCGACAGCCCGGCCGGCAGCTGGAAGCGGTTGCGCACGTCGCGCTCGCGGCGGCCCCAGACCTGCGCATCCACGGTCAGGGCCAGCGCCGAACAGCCGGCCGCCTCGGCCCGCTCCACCAGCGCCCGCGTCGCCCCGCGGTCTTTGTAGACGTAGAGCTGGAACCACACCGGCCCGGTCGCCGCGGCCAGCACGTCTTCGATGGAGGTCGTCGAGAGGGTGCTGAGGATCATCAGCGTGCCGGCGTGGCCCGCGGCGCGGACGGTGGCCACTTCGCCGTCCGGGTGGGCCAGCTTGTGGAAGGCCGTCGGGGCGACGAGCACGGGCATGCTCAGTTGGTGGCCGAGGACAGTCGTGGCCGTGCTGCGTTGACTGATGTCGCGCAAGACGCGATAGCGCAGGGCGATGCGGTCGTAGGCGGCGTGGTTCTCGCGCAGGGTGATCTCGTCGTGAGCGCCGCTGGCGTAGTAGTCGTAGGCCATCGACGTCAATCGGGCCTGGGCGAGGGCTTCATACTCGTAAAGGTTGATGGGGTCCATGATGTTTGCTCTCAGGGCACGTGGGCTTGTCAACGATAGACGTCACGCCGATGACCAACGCGGACAATCTCGATCCGCAACGCATCGTCTTCGACTGTATAGATGACACGGTAATCGCCAACACGAATGCGGTATGTATGCTGTGAGCCTTTGAGTCGGACGACGCCCTGGGGGAAGGCGTTGGCAGCCAGCGCATCAACAGCCGCAACGATGCGCGGAATGATATCTCGCGGCAGACGCTTTAGTTCTCTAGCGGCTGACGACTTCCATTCAATCCGGTAGGAGGCCATCGGACTTCAGCTGAGCGATCAGGGTTTGATGCGGGATCGTCGGCTCGTCTGCGCGTTCAGCCGCGACAGCCAAGTCCTCAAGATCTTCGAGCAACTGGTAGAAAACCTCAATTGGCAAGATGACGGCCCGTTTCGCGCCAGCGTTGTCGGTCACATATTCCAGATGGATATCGTCTAGATTGACCATAGTGTCTCTCGTCTCCCAATAGCCATTATACCATGCCGTGGCGCGATTCTCCCGAATCGCACTTCTTCTCCGGCACGAGGACGCGATTCGGGAGAATCGTGCCACCAACGCGATTCGGGAGAATCGCGCCACTTCACACTTCGGCTACACGGCCTTCGACAGTTCTTAACAATTGGGCGTTATCGTGGCGGCAAGTCGGGCGAAGACGGGCCGACACCGACTGCGTGGCCGGCGTCTTCACCCCCAGGAGCTAAAGTCATGTTTCGCAAACGCACCCATACCCATATTTTAGTCCTCTGCCTCTGCCTGCTGCTGGCCCTGCTGGCGGCGTGCGGCGGCGAGACGGCGGCCACCACGACGGCCGAACCGGCCGCGACCGCGCTCGTCTCGACCGTGGCCGAGCAAGCCGCCACCATCGACGCCACGCCCGAAGCGGCTAC
>JAIBAS010000235.1 GCA_019695075.1 Promineifilum sp.
CACGCGCACAACCGCCCCCTCGCCCACCCCCACTGCCGCGCCGGCAACCGACACGCCGGCCACGCCCACCGAGGAACCGACGGCGGCCCCGTCGCCAACGCCGACGACAGCGCCGACCGCTGAACCACCCGCCTCGCCAACCATCGCCGCCGTGGGCACGGACTGGCTGCAATTCGTCAACCGCTTCCGCGCGTCGGCCGGCGTGCCGCCGCTGCTGGAGAACACGGCCTGGTCGCTGGATGCCTTCGACCACAGCCGTTACATGGCCTACACCGGCGACCTGAGCCACAGCCAGGATGTCAACAGCCCCTACTTCAGCCGCACCGGCATGGCCGCGGCCGAGAACAGCAACATCGCCGCCGGCTACAGCAGCTCCGAGCCGTTCCAGTGGGCCTTCAACTACTGGATGTCGGCCCCCTTCCACGCCCTGCCCATCATCGACCCACAGTTGGCCGCGACCGGCTTCGCCGAATACCGCTCACCGGACGCTCTCCTGGGGGCGACAGCGACGCTGGACGTGCGCCGCGGTCTGGGGCCGCTGCCCGCCGGTGTGGTCTATCCCATTCGCTACCCCGGCGACGGCGCGAGTACGTGGGTGCTGCGCTACTCGCTGCCCGAATTCCCGGAGGCGCTCAGCACGTGCCCCGGCTACCAGCAGCCGACCGGCGCGCCGATCATCCTGCAATTGGGCGACGGCAGCCTGACGCCGCACGTCACGGCGACCTCGCTGGCCCGCGACGGCCAATACCTGGCCCACTGCTGGTTCGACGAGACGACCTTCACCCACCCCAACGAGTTCCGGCAGCGCTCGGCGCGGACGATTCTCGACCAGCGCGACGCCATCGTGATCATTCCGCAGGAACCGCTGCTGCTCGACGCGACCTACGCCGTGCGTATCGACGCCAACGGGCAGACGTACACCTGGAGCTTCCACACCGTCGCCGGCCCGCCCTGAGGAAGGGGTTAGGGGTTAGGGGCTAGGGGTTAGGGGCTAGGGGCTAGGGACTAGGGGTTAGGGGCTAGGGACTAGGGGCTAGGGACTAGGGAAGAGCGCTCTTCCCTAGCCCCTAGAACCTAGCCCCTAGAACCTGACTAGACGCCGTAGTAGAGCAGGAACTCGTAGGGATGCGGCCGCAGGCTGACCGGGCCGATCTCCGTCTCGTGCTTGTAGCTGATGTAGGCGTCCAGCACATCCTGAGTGAACACGCCGCCCTCCAGCAGGAAGGCGTGGTCGGCCACGAGCGCGTCGAGAGCCTCGTTGAGCTTGCCGACGGTCGTCGTCACCTTGTTGATGTTCTCCTCGTCGAACAGATCCATCTCGGCCGGATCGCCGGGGTCGATCTGGTTCTTGATGCCGTCCAGGCCGGCCATCAGGCAGGCGGCGAAGGCCAGGTAGGGGTTGGCCGCCGGGTCGGGGCAGCGGAACTCGATGCGCTTGGCCTTAGGCGACTTGGAGTACATCGGGATGCGCACGGCCGCCGAGCGGTTGCGGGCCGAGTAGGCGACGACGACGGGGGCCTCGTAGCCGGGCACCAGGCGGCGGTAGGAGTTGGTCGTCGGCGCGCAGATGGCCAGCAGGGCGTTGATGTGCTTCAGGATGCCGCCGATGTACCACTTGGCCATCTGGCTCAGGCCGGCGTAGCCGTTCTCATCGTAGAACAGCGGCTGGCCGTCCTTCCACAGGCTCTGGTGGGTGTGCATGCCGGAGCCGTTGTCGGCGTAGATGGGCTTGGGCATGAACGTGACCGTCTTGCCGTGGCGCTGGGCCACGTTCTTGACGATGTACTTATAGAGCTGCACGTTGTCGGCCATCTTTAGCAGCGCGTCGAAGCGCATGTCGATTTCGCACTGGCCGGCCGTGCCGACTTCGTGGTGATGCAACTCGATGGGCACGCCGGCGTCGATCAGCTCGCGCACCATCTCGCCGCGCAGGTCCTGGAGCGTGTCGAACGGGGCCACGGGGAAGTAGCCGCGCTTGTGGGGCACGGAGTGGCCGAAGCCGAAGATGCCCGAATTCCACGGCCCTTCGATGCTGTCCACCTGGTAGGCCGAGGAGTACTCGCCGGCCGAGTACATGACCTTGTCGAAGACGAAGAACTCCGCCTCCGGACCAAAGTAGGCCGTGTCGGCGATGCCGGTGCTCTTCAGATACTCGCCCGCCTTGCGCGCCACGTAGCGCGGGTCGCGTGAATACGGCTGGCGGGAGATGGGGTCGTAGACGTCGCCGATGAGGCTCAGTGTCGGCGCGGCACAGATGGGATCGACGATGGCCGTGTTCGGGTCGCAGATCAGGATCATGTCGCTCGACTCGATGCTCTGGAAGCCACGGATGGAGGAACCGTCGAAGCCCAACCCCTCCTCAAAAGCGCCTTCGGCGCTGAACTCCTCGATGGGCAAGGAGAAGTGCTGCCACTGCCCGAACAGGTCGGTGAACTTCACATCGACGGCTTCGATGCCGCGGTCCTCAATCAACTTCTGTACATCGCTAGGTGTCATGGTTCTTGTTCCTCCGCAATTGCTAGACAATCAAACGTGGCGCGATTCTCCCGAATCGCGACTTTGCGTAGGCCCCGGCCGCCCAGGTGGGCTGGATTTGGCCGGGGCCGGCGTCAACTTAACAACAGATAGGTGTGGCTCCGACTCATCGCTTGGGTGCGGACGCTGTCATTATAGAGCAAGTGGAGCCAACGTGCTGCTACCGCGCGCCTCCACGTACTCGGCGTGAACGATCTCCTCGATGCCATCGATCGTGACGTAGGTCGGCACAGGGATTTTGCCGATCTCGGTCAGTTCCTCGCCCACCTTGAATTGCAGGTGGGGGATGTCGGCGGCAAAGTGCAGCGAGACGCGCCCCATCCGGTTGGTGC
The DNA here is from genome assembly GCA_019695075.1 of Promineifilum sp. Classification (GTDB taxonomy): domain Bacteria; phylum Chloroflexota; class Anaerolineae; order Promineifilales; family Promineifilaceae; genus Promineifilum. Next base: position 2,868 of record JAIBAS010000235.1, read on the forward strand.
GGGCGGCGACCAGCCGGCCGCGGGCCTCGTCGGCGAAGATGGGAATCTCGCGCCGCTCCCGGCCGCCGCCGGAGCGATCGGTGTAGACGAAGCTGCACGCATAGGGGTGCAGGTGGCGCGCCGCGGCGGCCCAGGCCGTGGCCGACAGCTTGCGCACGCCGATGCTGCCGCTATCGGTCAGCCGGCCGCGGTCGGCCATATAGTCGCCCACCAGCCCCGGCAGCACCAGCAATCCCTCGCCGCCGGCCAGTTCAGTGATGATCGACCGGCCGTTGACCGGCGCGACCAGGTGGACGACCGCCTCCTTGTCGCGGAAGACGGGCATCTCGGCCAATCCCGGCGCGCGCAGGGTGCAGACGGGCGCGTCGGGCTGGAAGTCCTGGCGCGATAGATAGAGCACCGTCATGCCCTTGCGATAGTCGATGACGCCCACCTGCTTGAAGTGGTCGGCCAACTCGTTGCGCAGTTCGCCGATGGTCGGCGCGCTGAACGTCCGGCTGCCGGGAAAGCGCGCCATCAGCTGGTCTTCCAGCCGGTAGATGGGCCAGGCGCGATCGCCGAGCTGAAAGAGGTATTCCGGCAGGCGGCCGTAGTGAACCAACAAGCCCAGATAGTGATCGATCGACGTTTCCAGTTCCTCCAGGCTGGCTCGCTCGATGGCTACGCCGGCGATGAGCGTCTGGTAGAGCTGGGCCACCCGGCCATCAGACAGGGGTCTGGCCGTCCGGTAGATCGGCAGCGCCTCAATTCGGTCCATCGCGCCGTGCCCGGCCAGGTCAATGGCCGCCCAGAGGGCCGGCTGACGGTGCTCGGCGGCCTCGGTCGTGTTGTCGCGGTAGGCAAATGTCGCGCGCGGCATGGCTAGTCCCCCGTCCCGGCGACCAATTTACCCCGCTCGACCGGCATCGGCGCGGTATCCATTCCCCAGTCGCGCGCCTGAATCCCACGCAGTTCGACGCCGTCGAATTCCGGGTACGATTCCAGGCCGTGCTGTGGGAAGTCCAGCCCTGTGGCCTCGACCTCGGCCGAGACGCGCAGGCCAATCGTGCGGCGCAATACGTAGAAGAAGCCCAGCGCCAGCGGCAGCGTCCAGGCGATGCAGACGACGATGCCCAGCGCCTGAATGCCCAACTGCCGAAAACCGCCGCCGCTGAGCAGGCCCAGCCCGTCGCTACCCCAGATGCCCACGGCCAGGATACCAAAGATGCCGTTCAGACCATGCACCGGGAACGCGCCGACGGGGTCATCGATGCGCAGCTTTTCCATCAGCTGCACGCCGAAGTAGGCGATGACGCCGGCGATTGTGCCGATGACCAGGGCCGCGGACGGCGTGACGAAGGCGGCCGAGCCGGTGATGGCCACCAGGCCGGCCAGCGCGCCGTTGAAAGCCATGCTAACATCCCACTTGCGGGTGAAGAAGTAGGCCAGGAAGATGGCGCTAATGGCCCCGGTGGTCGCGCCGAAGTCGGTTGTCACGACGACGTGGGCGATCTTGAAGGGTTGGGCGGCGAGCACACTACCGGGATTAAAGCCAAACCAGCCGAACCACAGGATGAACGTGCCCAGTGCGGCCAGGGGGATGCTGTGGCCGCGGATGCTGGGGCCAAAGACCTTATCGCGCCGCTTGCCAAGCATGAGCGTGCCGGCCAGGCCAATGCACGCGCCGACGAGGTGGACGACCGACGAGCCAGCGAAGTCGATATAACCCAACTGCGCCAGCCAGCCGCCGCCCCAGACCCAGTGGCCGAAGATGGGGTAGATGAGGCCGGCCGTAGCCAGGCTGTAGCACAGGTCGGCGGCGAAGTTGGTGCGCTCGGCCATCATGCCGGAGGCGATAGCTCCGGCGGCGGCGCAGAAGGCGAACTGGAAGAAGAAGAAGGCCAGCGTCGGCAGCGTCGTGCCGGGGAAGACTTCAGGGATGCCGCGCAGGGCGAACCACTCCGTGCCGAAGAAGCCGTTGCCGGAGCCGAACATCAGCCCGAAGCCGACAAGGACGAAGGCCACCGTGGCAAACGTCGTGTCCATGAAGTTCTCGGCCATGATGTTGACAACGTTCTTGGAGCGGACAAAGCCCGCTTCCAGGAAACCGAAGCCCGCCTGCATGAAGAACACAAGGAAAGCACAGACCAGCACCCAGACCGTATCGATCGCGCTGACGGCCGGCTCCGCGTCCTGCGCGAAGACCGTCTGCGTCAGCACCATCAAGAGCACGCCCACGATGGCAATGTTTGCCACTCGTCGCCACATCCGCCAATTCCGCTTCATCATGTTCCTCCTCTGCATGACTGTTGGCCCTCGGTCGTTCATGTACCCATGAACGCAAAAACGCCTCGTCAACCCGCGTGGCGGGATGAGAGGCGTCCTGGCCCAAAACAATGATTCTGTTGTCGGCAGCCCGTGGCCGCCACTAATCACAAGCCTGAATCATACATGATGCCGCGCCGCCGCAAAACGTCTAAAGATCATAAAGTTCAGAGTGTTGTTTCGTGCAAAGTGCCCCAAGAAGGCCGGGTGCGGGCGCGATACACTACGGGGTGAACATACGGCGTTGCCTGAGAAGGTGACGCATTTTGCACATTAAGAGCCGGCCGCGGCGTTCGCCGTGAATGCCCAGCTCGCCGCAAGGCGACCATGAAGACCACGAGGAGAAGAAGATGGGGCGTTCCAAAAGGCGCAAAAGTGGACAACAACCGCCGGAGCAAGACGCAGCTTCCGGCGAAGGCCCTGCCCAGCAGGGCTTGTACGATCCTCGCTTTGAGCACGATGCCTGTGGCACCGGCTTTGTCGCCCACGTCAAGGGCCGGCGGTCGCACGCCATCGTCGCCGACGCGCTGACGGTGCTGGACAACCTCAGCCACCGCGGCGCGCGTGGCTCCGAGCCGAACACCGGCGACGGGGCCGGCATTCTCACCCAACTTCCCCACGCCTTTTTCGCCGCCGAGGCCGCCCGCCTTGGCTTCCACCTGCCGCCGCCGGGCGAGTATGGCGTCGGCATGCTCTTCCTGCCGCGCGACGCGGCGCGACGGGCAGCCTGCGAGCGGCAACTGGCCGGCCTCGTCGCCGCCGAGGGTCACGCGCTGCTGGGCTGGCGCGACGTGCCGACCGACAGCCGCGACCTGGGGGCCACGGCTCTGGCCAGCGAGCCGGTCATGCGCCAGGTGTTCATCGGCCACGGCCCGGCCGCGGACGAGGCCACCGATGGCCTGACCTTCGAGCGGGCGCTCTTCGTCCTGCGCCGGCTGGCCGAGCAGGCTATCGACTCGCCGGCCGACGGCGCGCAGGTCTTCTACGTTGCCAGCCTGTCGTCGCGCACGCTGGTCTACAAGGGCATGCTCCTGGCCGAGCAACTGCGCGGCTACTTTCCCGACCTGTCCGATCCGCGCTTCGATTCGGCCATCGCTCTCGTCCATTCGCGCTTCTCGACCAACACTTTCCCCGCCTGGAAGCGCGCCCACCCCAACCGCATCCTGGCCCACAACGGCGAGATCAACACCATTCGCGGCAACGTCAACGCCATCAAGGCGCGGCAGGCGCTCTTCCGCTCGGCCGCCTTTGGCCCCGACCTGGCCCGCGTGCTGCCCGTCATTGACGAGGACGGCACCGATTCGGCCATGTTCGACAATGCCCTGGAGTTCCTGGTGCTGGCCGGCCGCTCGCTGCCGGAAGCGCTCATGATGATGATCCCGGAGCCGTGGGAGAAGCACGCCGGTATGAGCGCGGCCAAGCGCGCCTTCTACGCCTACCACAGCGCTCTGATGGAGCCGTGGGACGGCCCGGCGGCTATCGTCTTCAGCGACGGCGCGCTCGTCGGCGCGGTGCTCGACCGCAACGGGCTGCGGCCGGCGCGCTACACCGTCACCGCCGATGACCGGGTCATCCTGGCCTCGGAGGTGGGCGTGCTCGACATCCCGCCGGAGCAGGTGCTGCACAAGGGGCGCTTGCAGCCGGGGCGCATGCTGCTGGTGGACACGGCCGCCGGCCGCATCGTCGCCGACGAGGAGCTAAAGGAGACCATCGCCGCGGCCCGGCCCTACGGCGACTGGTTGGATGAGTACCTGCGGCCGCTGGCGGCGCTGCCCGCGGCCGGGGACGAACCCGTGCCTGACCACGACACCGTGACCATCCGCCAGCACGCCTTTGGCTATACCTTTGAAGACCTACGCCTGATCATGGCTCCGATGGCCCGCGACGGCGTCGAACCGCTCGGCTCGATGGGCGACGACACGCCGGTGGCCGTGCTGTCGGAGCGGCCGCAACTGCTCTACAACTACTTCCGCCAGCTCTTCGCCCAGGTTACCAACCCGCCCATCGACGCCATCCGCGAGGAGTTGGTGACCAGTAGCACGATGCTGCTCGGCGCGGAGGGGGACTTGCTGAACCCGCGGCCAGAGGACTGCCGCCGCATCCGCATTCCGTCGCCGCTGCTGACCAACGCCGAGTTGGCCAGGCTGCGCGCCATTCGCGCGCCCGGCTTCCGCGCGACGACGCTGCCGATTCTCTACCCGGCCGGGGGCGACGGCGCGGCGCTGACGGCGGCGCTGGCCGAGCTAT
>JAIBAS010000120.1 GCA_019695075.1 Promineifilum sp.
GGCAGGGCAACGGTCACGGCCGCGGCCCGTCGTGGGTGGCGCGTCAGGCCACAGGCCAACGGCGTGGGGGCGAGCCAGCAGTCGGCGGCGCGGTTGAGCAGCATGGCCGCGAAGAGGCCCACCAGGGCGAAGAGTGCGCTCGGCATGGCGACGGATTATAGCTGCCCGCGCGCGAGTCGCATCCTTTACTTACCGGCCGGTTGCGCTATCATTCCCGCCAATGCCCGCCGCCGGGAAGAGGCGGAACCGCTGTCGAAGAGAGAGGAAAAACCGAATGAACCGCGCCGTCCGCATCCTGCTAATCATCGTTGGCGTTCTGGCCGTCCTGGCCCTTGTCCTGTTTGCCGGCGGCATGACCGCCGCCCGCAGCCCCTTTCCCGACACCGACGGCGAGAAGGCGCTGGCTCTGCCCGCGGCCTGCGAGGCGGCCGGCGAGGGCGAGGAAGCCGCCCTCTGCGTCGCCCTGACCGGCCACGGCCTGACCGCGCCCGTCCACATCTACCGCGACGAGCACGGCATCACCAACATCTACGCCGAGAACGCCGCCGACCTCTTCTTCGCCCAGGGCTACGTTCATGCCCAGGATCGCATGTGGCAGATGGAGTTCTGGCGTCACATCGCGATGGGCCGCGTCTCGGAGATCGTCGGCGAGCCGGGACTGGAGAACGACAAGTTCATCCGCACCAGCGGCTGGAACCGCATCGCCGCGGCCAACCTGGCCTACTACGAGCAGGAACTGCCAGAGGCGATGGCCGCGTTGGAAGCGTACAGCGCCGGCGTCAACGCCTACCTGGTCGAGAACAAGGACGACATCGCCATTAGCCAGCGCATCCTCGGCCTCGTCGGCGAGCCGTGGGACATCGAGCCGTGGGAGCCGATCCACTCCATCGGCTGGGGTGTGGTCATGGGCTGGGACCTGGGCGGCAATTGGGAGGACGAGCTAACCCGCGCCCGCCTCTATGCCGCCATCGGCCAGGAGGCCACCGACGAACTCGTGCCCGGCTACCCCTATGACACCCGCCCGGTCATCGCCCCGACGGGCCTGCTCGTCTCGGCCGCGAACACGACCAGCGGCGCGTCGCCGGCCATTGCCGCGGTCGATTGGACGCAGGTCTCCACGCAGCTCATTGGCCAACCGCCGGCGGCGCTGGGCGACGGCCCCTTCCTGGGCAGCAACAACTGGGTCGTCTCCGGCGAGCACACCGCCTCCGGCCTGCCCCTGCTGGCCAACGATCCGCACCTGGGCATCCAGATGCCGTCGATCTGGTACCAGGTCGGCCTGCACGCGCCCGGCTGGGATGTGACCGGTTTCAGCTTCGCCGGCATCCCCGGCGTCATCATCGGCCACAACGACCGCATCGCCTGGGGCGTCACCAACGTCGGCCCCGACGTGCAAGACCTCTACATCGAGAAGATCAACCCCGACAACCCCAACCAGTATGAGTACATGGGCGAGTGGCGCGACATGACCCTCATCGAGGAGGTCATCAAGGTCAACGGCGGCGAGGATGTCACCCTGACCGTGCGCGAGACCCAGCACGGGCCGATCATCAGCGACGTGCTCGAAGACCAGCCCGACGTCCTGGCCATGCGCTGGACGGCCGCCACTGCCCCATCGCGCATCCTGCAGTCGGCGCTGCTGATCAACCAGGCCCAGAACGTCGATGAGTTCCGCGAGGCCCTGCGCTACTGGGACATCCCATCGCAGAACTTCATCTACGCCGACGTAGACGGCAACATCGCCTATCAGATGCCCAGCATCGTGCCCATCCGCCGCAACGGGCAGGGCATGGTGCCCGTGCCGGGCTGGACGGACGAATACGAGTGGGACGGCACGATCCCCTACGAGGAACTGCCTGCCCTCCTTAACCCACCGTCGGGCTATATCGTCACCGCCAACCACGCCGTCGTCGATCAGGACTACCCCTACTTCATCACCCGCGACTGGGCCAGCGGCGACCGCGGCCAGCGCATCACCGACATGATCGACGCGGCCATCGCCGACGGCCCCATCGACGCCGACGATTTCGCCCGCATCCACTTCGACAGCTACTCCATGCGCGCCGAGAGCTACGTGCCGCTGCTGACCGGCCTGACCTCCGACGACGCCGAGGTGCAGCAAGCGCTGGAACTGCTGCGCGGCTGGGACTATCAGGAGCGGCGCGACAGCGTGGCCACGAGCATCTTCGAGATGTTCTACATGCACCTGGTGCGCAACGTTCTCAGCGATGACCTGGGCGAGGAGAACTACCTCGACGGTCACAGCACGATCTACTTCCACCAACTGGCCAACCTGCCCGATGCTCGCTGGTGGGACGACGTGACGACGCCGGAGGTGGAGACGCGCGAGGATATTCTGCTGCGCTCGCTGACCGACGGCCTGGCCTGGCTGCACGCCAACGTCGGCGACGACATGGATGGCTGGACGTGGGGCCGGCTGCACACGGCCACCTTCAGCAGCACGCCCCTGGGCGAGAGCGGCATCGGCCCCATCGAGTCGCTGGTTAACCGCGGCCCCTTCCCGGCCGACGGCGGCAGCGACCTGGTCAACGCCAACAGCTGGCGCTTCACCGAGCCGGCGGTCATCACCAGCCACCCGTCCATGCGCATGATCGTCGATCTGAGCGACTTCGACGCCAGCCGCTGGGTCATCCCCACCGGCCAGAGCGGCCACCCGTTCAATGCCCATTACGACGACCAGATTGAGCTGTGGCTCAACGGCGAATACCTGCCCATGCTGTCCAGCCGCGAGGCCATCGAGGCCGCCGCGGCCGACCACCTGGTGCTGCAACCCTGAGCGCAAGGCCATACACCATGAACACCATTCCTGTCCAATATGACACCGACGACGCCGATTTCCGGCAGTTGAGTGAGTTCGTCGTCGCCCAGATGCGGGAGCACCAGGTTCCCGGCGTGGCCGTGGGCCTGTGGCACGACGGCCGCGAGCGCCTGGTCGGCTATGGCGTCACCAGCGTGGAGAACCCGCTGCCCGTCACCGCCGACACCCTCTTCCAGATCGGCTCGACGACCAAGACCATCACCGGCACGATCGTCATGCGCCTGGTGGAGCAGGGCTTGATCGACCTCGACCGGCCGGTGCGCGATTATCTACCGGAGCTACGCCTGCGCGACAAGACGGCCGAGGCCACCGTCACCATGCGTCATCTACTGACCCACATGGGCGGCTGGCTGGGCGACTTCTTCCGCGAGACGGGCAATGGCGACGACGCCCTGGCCCGCTATGTCGAGGAGATGGCCACGCTGGAACAGATCGTGCCCGTGGGCACACTGTGGGCCTACAACAACGCCGGCTTCGGCCTGGCCGGGCGGGTCATTGAGAAAGTCACCGGCAAGCTGTATGAGACCGTCGCCCAGGAGATGGCGCTCGACCCGCTGGGCATGACCAACTCCTTCTTCTTCCCGACGGACGTCATCTCGCGCCGTTTCGCCGTCGGCCACAGCGTTCACGAGGGCCAGGGGCCGGTCGTCGATCGGCCGTGGGCGCTGGCCCGCTCCGCCCATGCCGTCGGCGGCCTGTGCTCCAGCGCCCGCGACCAGATGCGCTACGCCCGCTTCCACCTGGGCGACGGCACGACCGCGGCGGGCGAGCGGCTGCTCTCGGCCGCGACGATGGCGGCCATGCAGTCGCCCCAATGCGCCGCCAACCTGGATCGGCAGATGGGCCTGAGTTGGATGCTGCGCGACATGGCCGGCACGCCGACAGTGCTGCACGGCGGGGCGACCAACGGGCAGCAATCGGCCTTTGTGCTGGTTCCCTCGCGCCGCTTCGCCATCACCGTGCTGACCAATGCCGACGAGGGCAACATACTCCACGACGCCGTCGTCGCCTGGGCCATGGAGCGGTACCTAGGGTTGGTTGCGCCGAAAGACGACTATGCGCAACCAGATGTGGAGGCGTTGGCGGCCTACACCGGCCTCTACAAGGCGCGGCTGGCGCACCTCGAACTGACCGTGCAGGACGGCGCGCTCAGGGGACGAATCTTCCCGCAGGGCGGCTTCCCGGATGTGGACTCGCCGGCCTCGCCGCCGACGCCGTTCAGCCGGATCATCTTCTACGCGCCGGATCGCATCGTCGCCCTCGACCCGCCGATGAAAGGGCTAAAGGCCGAGTTCCTGCGCGACGACGCCGGCCAGATCACCTGGTTGCGCACCAGTCGCCTCATGCGACGGGATGAGCCAGGCGAATAAGGCCGCGGCTACGAATACTCAGGGTACCGTGGCGGCTGCCAATTGCCCTGATAGTCGGCGACGAAACGACGCACATCGTCGGGGATGGGGAAGGCCTGGCGGGTGATGTAGTCATACATCACCTGCACCGTCTTGCCGTAGGCCACTACGCGGCCGTCCTCGCCCTGCACCTGATAGAGCATGTCGAAGCTCTTCGTGCCGAAGCGGGAGATGCCCGTGCCGACGTGGAGGTTCTCGGTCAGCAGCGCCGGCGACTTGTAGGTGCAACTGGCGTTGACGAGGATGAGCGGCAGATCGAGCAGTTCCGTACCGAGGACGCCCCCGCGCATCACTTCGCCCAGGTATTTGATGCGCACCGTCTCGAAGTAGGCGAAGAAGACGGCGTTGTTGACGTGGCCCATGGCGTCGATGTCGCGGAAGGCGACCTCCAGGGCGATCTCGTAGGGGTAATTGGTGTAAGTCATGCTGTCTCGAAGATGGGCTGACTGTGGGAATGACGGAGACATTCTAGCACGTTTGTCTGGGGGTGGAAAGGAGAGGAGTGGAGATAGACGACAGACCACGGACGACGGAGGACGGCTAGACGCAAGCTGTGGCCGGTGGTCGTCCGTCGTCCACTCACTCAGCGCCCAGCGTCGCCTGCACTGTCAGCGGTTGGCCATCGCGTAGCAGCGACAGGGTGATGGCATCGCCGACGGCCTTGTGCAACTCCAGATATTCCAGCAGCGCGTTCCAGTCGCCGATGGGATTGCCATCCAGGGCGGTAATGATGTCGCCGCCGGCCAGGACGCGGCTATTGCCGACGATGACCTCCTGCTGCGCACCGCGCACGCCGGCCACCTCGGCCGGGCCGCCGCGCGCCAACTGGGCCACGAGCACGCCCTGGTCTACCGGCAACCCCAGCGCCTCGGCCAGCCCGGCGGTGATCGAGTAACCCAGCAGGCCTAGCGTCGCATGCCGGTAGGCCCCGTTGGTCAACAGGACGGGTACAACCCGCCGCAGCGTGGCCGCGGGCACGGCGAAACCGATGCCCTCCGCCCCCTGCTGGATGGCCGTGTTGATGCCGATGACCTCGCCGCGTGAGTTCAGCAGCGGCCCGCCGGAGTTGCCGGGGTTGATGGCCGCGTCGGTCTGGATGACGTTGAAGATATAGTCGCCCGTGTCGGTCTCCAGCGGCCGGCCCAGGGCGCTGACCACGCCCGTCGTCAGCGTCCGGTCGAGGCCAAAAGGGTTGCCGATAGCGATGGCCCGCTGGCCGACGCGAACATCGTCGGCCGCGGCCACCGGCAGCGGCCGTACCGTCGTCGCGCCCGGATCGACGCGCAGCACGGCCAGGTCGTTGCGCGGATCGACGCCCACCACTTCGGCCTCCACCTGCCGGTCATCGGAGAAGATGACCTCGATCTTGTTGGCGTCGGCGACGACGTGATAGTTGGTGACGATGTGGCCGGCGTCGTCCCAGACGAAGCCGGAGCCGGTGCCCTCGCTCGACATGGGGCCGAAAAAGAAGTCCATCGTCATCACTTCGGAGCTAATATGCACCACCGACGGGCCGGCGCGCTCATAGAGGTTGGTAATGAGCTGCTCTTCGATGTCGAGGGGCAGCAGATCGCTGTCGGACAGGGGTGTGGGCGTGGCCACAACCGTGGTTACAACCACAACGGGCGTTGGCGGCGGGGCGGCTGTGGCCGTCGGCGCACTTTCAGCCGCCGACAGGCGGCAACCGGCCAGCGGCAGCAGCGCCGCCAGCAATAGGGCCAGAGCCAGATGACGGGGAATACGGATCATATTCGCCTCGCGCGGCAGGGAGAGCTTAGAGCAGCCGATCGGCAAAGGCCGGCAGCGCCGCTGTGCCGCCCGTGTGCCAGAACAGGACGCGCTGGCTGCGGGTGAAGGCTCCCCAACGGATGAGGTCGATCAGGCCGCCCATGGCCCGGCCGGTGTAGACCGGATCGAGGAGGACGCCCTCTAGCTGGGCCACCAGCCGGATGGCCTCGCGCTCCGGCTCGCCCACGTGGGCGTAGCCTTCGCCCAGATAGTCGTCGTTGACGACGATACGCTCGGCCACGGAGATGCCGTCGAGGCCCAGGTGAGCGGCCGTGGCCGTGGTCAGGGCGGCTACCTGCGTGCGCAGGGCGTCGGCGGGGTGATCGACGCTGATGCCCAGCACCGTCCCACCGTAGCCATAGACGTGCGCGCCCAGGGAAATGCCCGCCTGCGTGCCGCCGCTGCTGCTGGCGAAGACGATGAAGTCGATGTTGAGGCGCTCGGCCTCCAGTTGGGCCATCAGTTCACGCATGGCCAGCACGTAGCCGGTCGCGCCGACGACGTTGGAGCCGCCGAGGGGGATCAGATAGGGCCGCCGGCCGAGCGAGCGCAACTCGGCCAGCACCGCGGCGACGGCCTCGCCACATTCGCCGGCGTCGCTCCAGTAGACGTGCGCGCCGAGCAGGTGGTCGAGCAGCAGGTTGCCCGTCGTGGTCTCCGGCTTGCGGCCGCGCAGGACAACGCTGCACCCCAGGCCAAAGCGCGCCGCGGCGGCGGCCGTCTGGCGGCAGTGGTTGCTCTGGGGCGCGCCGGTGGTCACCAGGTGGTCGCAATTCTGGGCCAGCGCGTCGGCGACGAGGAACTCCAGCTTGCGCGTCTTGTTGCCGCCCGTGGCCAGGCCTGTCTGGTCGTCGCGCTTGATCCACAGCTCCGGCCCGCCCAGGTGGCGGCTGAGGCGCTCCAGCCGCTCGATGGGCGTGGGCAGGTAGGCAATCGGCACTCGTGGAGGGAATTTCGGGTCCATAGGCGTCTTTACAGTCGGACGGCGCAATCTCGCTTGGCGGCTCAGAGGGTATTGTAGCCGATTTGCTGGCCGTGTCGATTGGGCGTGTAACCACAACACCACACCTCAGAGGTCTTCTGAGACCTCTGAGGTGTCGTTGATGAGTTCTGCTACAATGCGGGCCAATGAACTACGGTTTCGAGAGCCTGCCCAAGAACGACACCCTGACCAAAAGCATCTTTCACCACGTCCTGATGGCCTTCTATGCGCCGGCGCATTGGCCATTGGCGCTGGTCGTGCTGGCGCTGGCGGCGCTGGCGGCCGGCGTGGGCGCGGTATGGTGGTGGGCGGCGGGCGAGGCCGTCCCGGCTGTCGCCGCGGCCCTGCTCCTGGCCCTGGCGATGGCCGTCGATGTGGCCATCCTCGTCGCCCA
>JAIBAS010000470.1 GCA_019695075.1 Promineifilum sp.
CGTCGCCCGGCCAGGATGAGACGGCAATCGGTCTGCGCCAGCAAGCACTCGGCCAGCGCGCGGCCGGCCTGCCCATAACCGCCGAGGATGAGAATCGTTGTCATCGTTGCGCCTCCACCCGGATTGCCGGTCGCGTGCGACTCGGCTATAACCGTGGCCATGCCACTTTTCAAGCGCGCCCCGGCCGGCGACGCCGAGGGCTATGTGGCCACCGTCCCCGCGGCGGCCGTCACCGAAGACGAGATGACCATCGTCCGCGTGGCCGGTAAGAAAGTCATCCTCACCCGCCGCGCCGGCCGCCTCTATGCCATCGACAGCGCCTGTCCCCACGGCGCGGCCGACCTCAGCGAGGGATCGTTGCGCCGTGGCCGCCTGTGCTGCCACGAGCACGACTACTGCTTCGACGTCGCCACCGGCCTGCTCGTCTGGCCGGACGACGAACCCTACCGCCTGCGCCGCTACGACGTAAAGGAAGAGGACGGCGTCGTCAAGGTGCGTCCGGCGCGCTAGTTCGGCCGTAGCCGGTAGATAGCTCCGTGGGCGTAGTCGGCGACGTATAGCTCGCCGTTTACGTCCTCCCCAAACGTCGAGATAACCAGGTCGCTGTCGAGAACAATGCCCGCCTGCCAGCCGCCTGCCTGCGGGAAGAGCCGCCAGATCGTGCCCACGCAGTAGTCGGCCACAAAGTAGTTGCCGGCCATCTCCGGGTAGGCCGCGCCGCGATAGATGTAGCCGCCGGTGATGGAGCAGCCCTGGCTGTGGTCGTACTCGAAGATGGGCAGCACCAGCCCGTCGCGGTTGCACGTGCCTTGCGGGAAGCAGTGCGTGCCCTCCATGATGTTCCAGCCGTAGTTTTCGCCGCCGGCGCTGCCGCCCGGCTGGAAGTTGACCTCTTCCCACTGGTTCTGGCCTACGTCGGCGATGAAGATGTCGCCCGTGGCCCGGTCGAAGGAGAAGCGCCACGGGTTGCGCAAGCCATAGGCCCAGATTTCAGGTAGCGTCCCCGCCTGGCCGACGAACGGGTTGTCCGGCGGGACGGTGTACTGCCCATCCGTCGTGGTGACATTGAGGCGCAGGAGCTTGCCCAGCCACGTATCGCGCCGCTGGCCGGCGCCCTGCGGGTCGTTGGCGCTGCCGCCGTCGCCCAGGCCGGCGTAAAGATAGCCGTCGGGGCCAAAGGCCAGGCTGCCGCCGTTGTGGTTGGGGTAGGGCTGCGGCTGGGTCAGGTAAATGACTTCGCTGTCGGGGTCGGCGCGGTTGGAGTCGCCGGCGCGGACGTTGAAGCGCGAGATGTGGGTCGTGCCGCTGTGGTCGGTGTAGTTGACGTAGAACGTGCCCGCGCCCGGCGCACCGGCGGCGGCATAGTTGGGATGGAAGGCCAGACCCAATAGCCCCTGCTCGCTGCCGGCGGAGCCGACGCGGTCGGTGATGTCCAGGAAGAGCGTCGGCAACAGTTGGCCACCGGCGATGATGCGGATGCGGCCGATCTGCTCCAGGACAAATAGCCGGTCGTCGCCGGCGTGGGTGATCGCGGTTGGCTGCTGGAGGCCGCCGGCCAGGACCGGCTCCAGGGCTACGGCAGCCACGGGGCTGAGCGGCGTGGGCGATGGCGTGACTGTGGGGGACGGTGTGACCGTGGGCGACGGCATTGCTGTTGCCGTCGGCGTCGGCTGATCCTCGACCAGGGGAATGAAGGTGTTGGTGGCCACGACAGGCGGTGCAGCGGTCGGCGCGGCGGCCATGGCCGTCGCCGCGGCCGTCTCCCCGTTCGTCGGTCGACCTCCACCCGCCGAACAGGCGGCCAATACGGCCACAAAGACGGGGATGAAGAGGCAAATGGCTCGTTTCATGGCGGTGATTATAGAAAAACCGGCCGCGGCGACTTGCGCCGGCGGCCGGTTCTCATATCACTTTAGGCTCCCCGCCGGTACTGACCGGGACTTTAGCGCTCGCCCAGTGGGACGAAGACCTGGTCCCGCTTGCCGACGTAGCTCTCCTTAGGCCGGATGAGGCGGTTGTCGGCCAGTTGCTCCAGCACCTGCGAGCTCCAGCCGGCGACGCGGCTGACGGCGAAGATACAGGTGAACTGGTCGACGGGCAGGCCGATGGTGTAGAGGACGACGGCCGAGTAGTAGTCGACGTTGGCGTACAGGTTGCGCTCGATGAAGTAGTCGTTCTGGCGCGCCAACTGCTGGATGGTGTCGGCGACCTGGTACCACTGGCCCTGGCCGCTGCTGTTGGCCAGCTTCTCGGCCAGCGGATTCAGGATTTTGGCCCGCGGGTCCTCGACCTTGTAGATGCGATGGCCGATGCCCATGATGCGCTTGCCGGCGGCCAGCGACTCCTCGAACCAGGCGCTGATGTCGCCGCGGTCGGCGGCGCTGAAGAACTGCTCCATCGCCCGCTGCGTCGCCCCGCCGTGGGCCGGGCCTTTCAGCGTGCCGATGGCGCTGGTGATGGCCGAGTAGAAGTCCGAGCCGGTGCTGGTGGTCACGCGGGCGGAGAAGGTCGAGGCGTTGAAGCCGTGGTCGGCCAGCAAGACCAGGTAGGCATCGAATGCGGCCACGGCATCGGGGTTCGGCTCCTCGCCGTCGAGCATGTAGAGGAAGTTGGCGGCATGGCTCAGGCCGCGGCGCGGTGGAATCGGCTCGCGCCCGTTGCGCAACCGCTCCCAGGCGGCGACGAGGCTGGGCATGACCGCCGTCAGCAGCAGCGCCTTCTCGCGCGCGCCGTCGGCGGTGATGTTGTCGGCGTCGCGGTCGATGAGGCCCATGGCGCTCACGGCCGTGCGCAGGACGGCCATCGGCTGCGAGTCGCGCGGGAACTCGCGCATGATGTTGAGCACCGGCTCCGGCACGGCCCGCTTGGCCGCCAGCGCCGCCTTGAACAGCTCCAGCTCGTGGGCATTGGGCAGCTTGTCGTTCCAGAGCAGGTAGACGACCTCTTCATAGGTGACATTCAAGCCCAGATCGCGGATATCGTAGCCGCGGTAGATGAGTATCCCTTCGGTTCCATTGACATAGCTCGATGACGTCGTCATCGCATCTTCTTTCTTGGTTTCGGACATCGTCTTGCGCTCCTATGTGGCTAATTAGGCATCATGATTGCAGCGGCGCGGCCGTGCGTAGCCGCTCGCCGTATTGAGCTTCGTAGTATTGCTGAAACTCGCCGCTCTTGATCTTGCGCCACCACCACTCGTTGTCCCGATACCACATCGCCGTCTTGGCGATGGCCTCTGCGGGCGTGTGGGCCGGCTCCCAGCCCAGGGCGGTGATCTTGTGGATGTCGAGGCTGTAGCGGCGGTCGTGGCCGGGGCGGTCGGTCACGTGGCGGATGAGACTGCGCGGCCGGTTGAGCGTGTCGAGCAGGATTTCGATCATCGCCAGATTCTCAACCTCGACGCCGGTGCCGATGTTGTACGTCTCGCCGATCTGGCCGCGTCGCAGCACCAGGTCGATGGCCTCGCAGTGGTCGCGGACGTACTGATACTCGCGCATTTGCCGGCCGTCGCCATAGACAGGCAGCGGCAGGCCGTCGATGGCGTTGGTGGCGAACAGCGGCACGGCCTTTTCCGGGTACTGGTAAGGGCCGATATTGTTGGAGCCGCGGGTGATCGTGGTCGGCAGGCCGTAGGTGACGTGGTAGGCGTTGACCAGCAGGTCGGCGCTGGCCTTGCTGGCGGCGTAGGGGCTGCGCGGTTCTACGGGGTCGGTTTCGCGGCTCGACCGCCCGGCGGGCACGTGGCCATAGACCTCGTCGGTGGAAATCTGGTGGTAGCGCTCCAGCCCGAACTGCCGGGCGACCTCTAGCAGCGTGTACGTGCCGTAGACGCTCGTCTGGATGAAGGCGTCAGGGGCCATGATGGAGCGATCGACGTGGGTCTCGGCGGCGAAGTTGACGATGGTGTCGATGTCGTGCGCCCGCACGGCGGCCTCGACCTCGTCGCGCCGGCAGATGTCGCCGTGGACGAAGTGGTAGCGCGGGTCGTCCTGAACCGGCTGCAGGTTGTCCAGGTTACCGGCATAGGTCAGCTTGTCGTAGACGACCACGCGATAGTCAGGATACTGCGCCAGCAGATAGTGTACGAAGTTGGAGCCGATGAAGCCCGCTCCACCCGTAACCAGTAGATTCCTCAACAATACCTCCGTTCGTGCAGTTCCGTGGGCTACCGGCAGCCGGTATGGCCGCTGCGCACCGCCCCCACTTGCCGCTCGCCCTCGGGTTCGTCACCTCGCGGTCGGATGCCTCCTGCGCGCATCGCCGCCGCCGGTGACGCCGGAGCCAACTGATCGTGATTGTAGCCTATGCCCCCCAAACGGTAAACAGTTATAGACGTTGTTCGGCTGTGGCGACCGTGCCGTCGCGCCAGGAGACAATCAACCGGTTGGCGATGCTGGGCGGCATGGGGGTGTTCGGCAGCGCGTCGGCGGCGAACCAGCCCGCTTCGGCGATTTCGGCCGGGTCGATGACGATCTCGCCCGCCTGATAGTCAGCCACGAAGGCGATCATCAGCGAGTTGGGGAAAGGCCACGGCTGGCTGCCGAAGTAGCGGATGTTGCCGACGAGGATGCCCACCTCTTCATGTACCTCACGCTGGACGCATTCCTCCAGCGTCTCGCCCGGCTCGACG
This sequence comes from Promineifilum sp., assembly GCA_019695075.1. GTDB lineage: Bacteria > Chloroflexota > Anaerolineae > Promineifilales > Promineifilaceae > Promineifilum. The sequence goes on from JAIBAS010000470.1 coordinate 4,631, forward strand.
AAGCCGGCCAGGACGCTGAACATGGTCGTGGGGAAGCGCTGCGCCCGCGCCAGAAGAATGCGCCGCCCGGCAGCGTCGTTCCGCTCGACGCGGACGATGATCGCCGGCGAAAGGCGCGGGTAACTGACCAACCCGCAGGCGGGGCACGCCTTGGAACGCTCGCCGATCTGGTCGCGGGTGGGCGCGCCACAGCGGCTGCAAAACTGGTGGTTGCGGTCCCAATCGACGATTTGCACCGCCCGGCCGGCCAGATGGAAGAGCGCTTCGGGCAACCGCGGATAGAGCGCGCGCAGGTTGGCAAACTCCATGCCCGGCGGCGGCGCGGTCTCTTCGTTCAACTCGGCCGAAAAACACTCGGTAGTTGCGCCGGTCGTTTCCAGCCGGCCGAGGTATTGCCAGCGGACGGGCGCGAGACCCGCGTCGGCGGGCGTCAGCAGGAGGGGGATGGTCGCCTGCTGGCCGTCATTGCCTACCAGCAGCTTCGAGCCGCGAAAGAGGAACCACAATGCCGGTTGCGCTGGGCCGGTCGGCGGCAGCACGCCGGGATAGAAGGCGCTACTCATGGCTGTCTGCTAGGGGTAGCCGTCGCCTGGGTAGCCGTCGCTGGAAAGCGTGGCGGTGGGGATGCCCGGCGTTTCGCCGCTGTCGCCCGTGGTCGTGGGCGACGGTGTGGGGCTGGGGCCGGGCGTGCCGGTGGGCGTGGGCGTGCTCGTTGCCGTGGGGCTGGCCAGCGGGTCCACGGTCACAGTGGCACTGGCTGTCCCGGCCACTGTTGGACTGGGGGAGACGGTTGCGGCCGGCAGCGTCGGCGTGGCCGCCACGCCGATCGTCGGCAGTCCCGGCAACGCCGGCGTTGGCTCCGTGAGTGTCGCCTCCAGCGTCGGCGTCGCTTCAAGGGTCGGCGCTTCCAGCTCCAGCGGCGGCAACGTCGGCAGCGCTTCGCCGGGGATGACAGTCAGCGCCACCCCGCCCTCGCCCAGCAGCGGGTTCGGCTCCAGGATTTGATCGACCGCCAGATACCAGACGTTGGCGTCGGCCGGCTCCTTGCCACAGCCGGCCGGGCCGCGATAGAGCCGCCAGATGCCGGTGACGGTCATCGGCGTGCCCTCGGCCACTAGCCGCAGGACGTTCTCGAAGCCGACGGCGTTGAGTTGCAGCTCCTCGGCGACCAGCGTCCAATGAATGACCGGGCCGGCGAAGGGCAGGCACGCCGGCGGGGCCACCAACGCCAGGTTGCCCGCCACCTGAATGCGCCGGTCGCGGTAGGCGTCGGGGTCGGCGTTGAGTTCGGTGAAGGTCAGCACGGTCGGCTCACTTTCCAGTGTCTCGCTCAGCGGTGTGAAGGTCGGCAGGTTGGGGTAGAGCGGGCGGCGATCCTGGCTGAGCAGCGTGGACACAACCAGAACAAGCCCGGCCAGCAACAGAAACACGGCCAGCGTGGCCAGCACCGGCGAGCGGCTGAGTAGCGAGCGTGGCCCGGAGGGGCCGGCCGGCGTGGGGAGGGATTCGTCGGACGTGTTCATCGCGTTCTGAAGAGCGGCCGGCGGTAGGCGACCCACCACTCGACGAGCAGCACGGCCAGGCCAGCGGCCAGCAGCCACGGCCACAACTCGCGCAAGCCCTCAAAGCCGCTGTCGGCGGCCGTCACCTGCGCCTGTCCGACTTGCAGACTGGCCGCGGGCTGGATGTGCGACTCGCCCGCGTTGAAGAAGTTGACGGCAAAGGCGCCGGCCGGCGTGGCCGCGCCGGCGGCGTCGGTGGTGGTCACGCGGTAGACGCCGGGCTGCTGTGTCCGGTCGAATACCACCGGCTGGACGGCGTTCGTGACGTCCCGCTCCCACACGGAGCCATCGGGCAAAGTCACGGCGGCGCGAACGGCCCGCCCGTCGGGCAGCAAGGTCACCGTGCTGCCCGGCTGGGGATTGTCAGCGGCGATGACACGTCCCGGATTCAGCCACGCCGTAATGTTAGCCATAATGATCGGAAATGCAATCTGCAGCGGCAGGTCAGAGGCGCGCAGGTCGAAGGTGAAGACGACGATGCGTCGTCCGTCGCTCTCGCCGGCCAACAGCAACGGCCCGGCGGCGGCGCTGACGACCGCCGGCAGCGTTGGCGCTTCGACTTGCTGGGCGCTGGCGATGGCGAACGACCCCCAATCGACGTTCTCCAACAGAGGGCTGTCGGCGATGCGCACGGCGGCTGTTTCGGTAAACGTGCCCGTGACGGTCAGCAGCGGCGCGGGCGCGTCGGCCTCGACCTCAGCGCCGGCCGGCGGCTGGGGGTTGAAGATGAGAGCGCTACTGGGCAGTGGCCCAGCCGGCAAGGGCACGCCGTCGTAGATCGTCAGGTCGAACGGGTCCTCGTCCGCGGTGGCCGGTGTCGCTTCCTCCGGCGAGACGCGGAACAGTTCATAGTCGGGTAGCACGGTGAAAATGCGCTCCAGGAACAGGTTGCCCGCGCTGATCAGCAGCACGCGGCGGGTGTCGCCGGCGTCCAGCGGCGTCCAGGCGCTATTGTCGAGGGCCAGGTAGTCGGGCAGGCCATCGCGCGGCTCCAGTTGCGTCCGGGCCAGCCCCACCCCGGCCGGCAGCGACCACGTCTGCGCCGATTGCGCCCCGGCGGCCAGTTCCACGCGCCGCGAGTCGTAGAGCACGTCATCGAGGTAGAGGCTGATCAGGACGGAGCGCGCCGTCGCGCCGGTGTTGCTGACGGCGACCAGCAACTGCTGGC
>JAIBAS010000010.1 GCA_019695075.1 Promineifilum sp.
TGGCGTCGGTCGCGGCGCTGGTGGCCGCCGGCGCGGCGCTGCTGTTGCTGCCCGCCGGCCGCTGGGCCGCTACGGGCGAAGCCGCCCTGAGTCTGCCCTTCGGGCCGTTCATCGGCGACATGACCTTCGTCGCCGACAGCCTGGCCGTCTTTCTAGCCGTCATCGCCACGACCATCGGCGCGCTGACGGTGATTTTCTCGGTCGGCTACATGGCCGGCGAGGCCCAGCTCGGCCGCTACTACGCCCTCGTCCTGGCCTTCATCGGCGCGATGTGCGGCCTGGTGCTCAGCGGCAATCTGCTCTTCCTGTTCCTGTTCTGGGAAGTGACCGCCTTCTGCTCCTACGCGCTCATCTCGTTCTACAACGACGATCCGCGGGCGGTGGCCGCCGGCCTCAAGGCGCTGATCATCACCCAGCTCGGCGGCGTTGGGCTGCTGGTGGGCGTGCTGATGGCCGCAGCCTACCTGCCCGACTTGCAGGTCAGCACACTGCTAGCGTCGTTCGGCGACCTGCCCACGGGGACGCTGGCCGTGGTGGCCTTCGGCTTCCTGCTGGCGGCCATGGCCAAGTCGGCGCAAGCGCCGCTGCACATCTGGCTGCCCGACGCGATGGAAGCGCCGACGCCGGTCAGCGCCCTCATCCACGCGGCGACGATGGTCAACGCCGGCGTCTACCTGTTGGCCCGCTTCTACCCGGCCTTCGCCGGGGTGGAGGGCTGGACGACGGCCGTGGTCATCGTCGGCCTGGCCTCGGCGCTGCTGGGCGGGGTGCTGGCCACGACGTGCAACGACCTGAAGCGCACGCTGGCCTATTCGACCGTCAGCCAACTCGGCTTCATGGTCACCGGCGTCGGCCTGGGGGCCATCTTCGAGAGCCAGTTCTACCTGCTCAGCCACGCCATCTTCAAGGCGCTGCTATTCCTGGGGGCGGGGGCGATCATCCACGTCGTGGGCACGCGCGACATGCGCCAGATGGGCGGACTCTGGTCGCGGATGCGCATCGTGGCCGTCTGCTTCCTCATCGGCGCGGCGGCGCTCATGGGGCTGCCGTTCTTCAACGGCTTCTGGAGCAAGGAGATTCTGCTGGAGACGGCGCTGGAGAAGAACCCGGCCGTCTTCCTGGCGCTCGTGCTGGGCGCGGCGCTGACGGCCTTCTACGCCGTGCGCATGTGCTGGCTGGTGTTCTTCCGCCAGCCGCAGGCTGCTGCGGCCCCACAAGCCGCTGCGGCCCCGCAGGCTGCTGCGGCCCACGAGCATCACCCCGGCTCCCCTGCCTCCCTGCTCCCCGGCGATGCGGCCATGCTCCTGCCGCTCTGCATCCTGGCCGCGGGCGCGTGCCTGGCCTGGCTGCTGGCGGAGCCGTTCGCGCGCTGGATGGCGGCGACGCTGCCCTTCCACGCGCCCTATCTGCTGCCCCATTGGCCTATCGAGGAAGTCATTTCTCTGCATACGGCCACCAGCATCTCGACCATCATTGTCATGACCGCCATTGTGCTCAGCGTTCTGCTGTGGGCCTGGACGGAGCGCCGGCCGGCCGGCCGCTCGGATGTCTCGCGGGCCATCGAGGCGACCGAGGCGTTCTTCAACGGCTCGGCCACGGTCGTCGCCGGGGCCACCCGCGGCACGGCCGCGCTCCTGCAGAAGACGCAGACGGGCCAACTGAACTGGAATCTGGTCGGCCTGGCGCTGTTCGCCGTGGCCATGCTCCTACTCGTTCTCCTGGGGGTTATCTGATATGACCCTGCCGCCGTTTGTCTGGCTCATATTGTGGCTCATCGTCTCCGCGCCGTTCGTCTACATCATCAGCCGCATCGACATCCTCACCGGCGGCCGGCGCGGTCTGTCCCGCTGGCTGTGCCTGCTGTGTCTGGCCGTGGGCTGGGTGGCTTTGGGCCGCGCCGCCGCAGCCTTCTATGACGCCGTAGGCGGCGATCTCGCCATCCGCACCACCTGGACGCTGGGAGCGATCACCCTGCGCTTCGACGGCCTGAGCCTGCTGCTGGCCGCCCTGACGTTGACGCTGACGACGCTGATCGCCCTTTTCTCCGGCCCCTACCTCGGCCGTAGCGAGGGCTTCGAGAAGCACTACGCTCTGCTGCTGCTGCTCTGTGGGGCCATCGTCGGCCTGGGCAGCGCCGGCGATTTCTTCAACCTGTGGCTGTGGTTCGAGGTGATGGCCTTCGCCTCCTACCCGCTGATCGTCTTCTACACCCGCGACCGGCTGGCGCTGGAGGCGGGCGTCAAGTACCTGGTGCAGAGTTCCGCCGGGACGGCTTTCATCCTGCTGGGCATCGCCCTGGTGCTGTTGTCGGCGGGCACGCTGGATATCCTCGGCGTGCGGGCGGCGCTGGCCGGCGCGCCGGTGAACCCGGCGTTGTGGCTGACGGCCGGGGCACTGTTCGTCATCGGCTTCGGCATCAAGGTCGCCCTCGTGCCCTTGCACACCTGGCTGCCCGACGCCCACGCGCAGGCCCCCAGCGGCATCAGCGCCATCCTGTCCGGCGTCGTCATCGAGGCGGGCCTCATCGCCCTGCTGCGGGCGCTCTCCGGGCTGGCCGGCGCGGCCGTCTCCTGGGGCGCGCTGCTGATCGGCTTCGGCCTGTTCAACATCATCCTCGGCAATCTGATGGCTCTGCGCCAGCGGCAGGTCAAGCGCCTGCTGGCCTTCTCCAGCATTGGCCACGTCGGCTACATGCTGCTCGGTCTGGGCGTGGCTCTCTACACGGGCACGGCCGCCGGGGCGCAGGCGGGCTTCTTCCACCTGCTGAGCCACGGCCTGATGAAGGGCCTGGCCTTTCTGGCCATCGGCGCGCTGATGTTCGGCTTGCAGCACGGGCTGGGCCAGGCCGGCGACGCCGGCGGCCATAGCCCTCTGACCGTCGATGACCTTGCCGGGGCGGCGCGGCGCTACCCACTGGTGGCCCTGGTGTTCAGCCTGGCCGTGCTCGGTCTGGGCGGGCTGCCGCCGCTGGTCGGCTTCATGTCCAAGTGGCAGGTGCTCGTCGCCGGGGCGCAGACGCGCGACACGTTCATCCTCGTCGTCCTGCTCATCGCCGCGCTGAACAGCGTCCTGTCGCTGGGCTACTACGCACCGCTGGTCAACCGGCTCTACCGGCGCGAACCGGGCGCGTTGGTGGTCGCCGGCCGGCCCATCCCAGCCGTTATGCTCGCGCCGCTGGTCGTGTTGGCCGTGACCGTCGTCCTGCTGGGCATCCTGCCGATGGTGGCCGGGCGTCTGACCATCCCGGCGGCGGCCGATCTGCTGGCTATCTTCGCGCCCTAAGGTGTAACTAAGCCCTATGAATGCACTCCTATCCCCACCCATTGCCCTGTTGGCCTACATCGGCCTGGTGGCCCTGTTGTTCCTCTTCGGGCGGCTGATGGCTCCGGCCGGCCATCGCCAGGCGGCCGAGGTGCTCTACGCCGGCGGCGAAGAGGCGGCCACGACCAAGGCCGCGCCCGGCTACCGGCGCTTCTTCGTCGTCGCCCTGTTCTTTGCCGTGCTCCATCTGGGCGCGCTGGTGCTGGCCACGGCCGGGCTGATCGGCGGCGCGGTCGTGGGAGCCGGCTTCGGCACGGCGCTGCTCTTCTACCTGGGCGGGCTGGCGCTGGTGCTGGTCATTTTGCTGCTGAGTTGAGAGTTCTGAGGAAACAGGCACGCTATGGACATCGGAACGTTCACCGAATTGCCGCCCCGCTGGCGAACCGTCCTGGATCGCATCCGCAACTGGTCGCTGGCCAACTCGCCCTGGTTGGTACACTACAACAGCGGCTCGTGCAACGGCTGCGACATCGAGATTCTGGCCACCCTGACGCCGCGCTATGACCTGGAGCGCCTGGGCATCAAGCTACAGGGCAGCCCGCGCCACGCCGACGTGCTCGTCTGCACCGGCCCGGTGACGCGCCAATCACGCGACCGGCTGCGGCGCATCTACGAGCAGATGCCGGAGCCGAAGTTCGTCGTCGCCGTGGGCGCGTGCAGCATCTCCGGCGGGGTCTTCCGCGGCTGCTACAACATCCTCGGCGGCGTCGATGAGGTCATCCCCGTCGATGTCTACGTCCCCGGCTGCGCGCCGCGGCCGGAGGCGATCATCAACGGCGTGGCCATCCTACTAAAGAAGTTGCAGCCCGACCGCGCCGCGGAAATCGACCGGCTGCTGGTTGAGGCCGTGGGCGACGCAGCCGTGGGCGACGCAGACGTCGGCGACGCAGCCGTTGCGGCTGAGGAGGAGGTGGGCGATGACGCTTACGCAGAAGCCCTTGCAGCGCGTTGAGGCGCTGCTGGAGCCGTGGATGAAGCCGGACAAGACCGGGCGTCCGGCCGGCAACCGGCTCGATATCTGGCTGACGGCCGATGACCTGCTGCCGGTTGTGGCCACGCTGGTTGAGGACGAGTGGGGCTATCTGGCGGCTATCACCGGGCTTGACCCCGGCGTGGCCACGGGCGAGTTGCACGTGCTCTACCACTTCGCCGAAGGCGCGGCCGTCCTTACCCTGCGCGTGGTCGTGCCGCGCGACGCCGCCGAAGTGCCGACCATCCGGCCGCTGATCCCGCTGGCGGCGATCTACGAGCAGGAGCTTAGCGAAGTGCTGGGCGTGGCCATCGTCGGCGCGCCGGCGCGCGGGCGGCTCTTCCTGCCCGACGACTGGCCCGACGGCGTCTACCCGCTGCGCAAGGACTTCCAACTAGAGCAGTTTAATGACAAGGAACAGGGTGGGTCATGAACGCCTCCACCACCGATCGCTTTGTTATTCCCATTGGGCCGCAGCACCCCGCGCTGAAGGAGCCGGGCCACTTCGAGTTCACCGTCGAGGGCGAAACCGTCATCGACGCGACGGTGCGCCTGGGCTACGCCCACCGCGGTATCGAGAAGGGGGCCGAGGGGCGCAACTGGACGCAGAGCCTCTATCTGCTGGAGCGCATCTGCGGCATCTGCTCCCACATCCACAGCACCGCCTACGTCATCGGCGTGGAGCAGATGGCCGAGGTGGAAGTGCCCGGCCGCGCCCAGGCCATCCGCGAGGTCATCGCCGAACTGGAGCGCATCCACAGCCACATGCTCTGGCTGGGCGTGGCCGCCCACGACGCCGGCTTCGACTCGCTGTTCATGTACACCTGGCGCGACCGCGAGACAGTCATGGATTTGCTGGAGACGATCAGCGGCAACCGCGTCCACTACTCAGCCAACATCCTCGGCGGCGTTAAGTTTGACCTGACTGATGAAGCGGCCGCGGCCATCCTCAAGGGCATCGACTTCTTGGAGGAACGCACGCGCCACTACCGCGAGGTCGTCAGCCAGGATGCCTTCTTCTTGCAGCGCACGCGCAACGTCGGCACGATGACGCGCGAGGAAGCGCTGCAACTCGGCGTCGTCGGGCCAACGGCGCGCGCTTCCGGCGTGGCCCGCGACGTGCGCGTCGATGCGCCCTACATCGCCTACAACGAGTTCCCGGCGCAAATTCAACTGCTGGGGGCCGGCGACCTGGAGGCGCGCTTCCTCGTCCGCATCGACGAGATGCTCGACTGCTACCGCCTCATTCGCGAACTGCTGGCCGGCATGCCCGCCGGCGAGCTGACCGCCAAGCGCATGCCACGCAAGCTGAAGCCCGGCGAGGTCATCAGCCGCGTCGAAGCGCCGCGCGGCGAGCTGTTCTACTACATCCGCAGCACCGGCGGCGAGCAGCCCGACCGGGTGAAGGTGCGCACGCCGACGCTGTGCAACATGGGTTCGGTGCTGACGCAGACCGTCGGCCACAACCTGGCCGACGTGCCCATGATCCTCGTAGGCATCGACCCATGCTTCTCCTGCAACGATCGCGCCGTCAGCGTGCGCCGCGCCGGCCGGGCCGAGGGCCAGGCCTGGTCGTGGGCCGACCTGCGGCGCTATGGCATCAACTACTACCGAAGGCAACTGAACCTGGACACTGATCACCGACCTACTGACCTACTGACCTACTGACCACTGGCAACTGGCAACTGGCAACTGAAAATGGCACTAGACCTGTTCAACCTGCTCTTCTTCCCGGCCGGGCTGGGCCTCATTGGGGCCGGGCTGCTCTATCAGTGGGCCGACCGCAAGCTGCTGGCCCGCTTCCAGAACCGGCTGGGGCCGCGCTGGTTCCAGCCCTTCGCCGACGCCATGAAGCTCCTGGGCAAGGAGGAGATTAGCCCACAGGGCAGCAGCCCCGTGCTCTTCGCCTTCCTGCCCATGCTGGCCCTGGCCGGAGCGCTGACGGCAGCGCTCTACGTGCCCCTGTTCGGCCTGGCCCCGGTCTTCAGCTTCCCCGGCGACCTCATCGTCACCCTCTACCTCATGAGCCTGCTGACGATGTGCATCGGCCTGGCCGGGGCGCAGACGCGCGACCGCTTCTCGCTGGCCGGGGCGCTGCGCGTCTTCACGCAGATGTTCGCCTATGAAGCGCCGTTCATTCTGGCGCTGCTCACCCCGTCGGTGGCCCTGATGCTGGCCGGGCAGCCGAGCAGTTGGCAGATCAGCGAACTGGCCACGGCCGCGGCCAACGCTCCCGTTAGTCATTTGCTGACGCTGCCGATCACCTTCGTCGTCGCCCTCGTCGGGCTGATGGGCAAGTTGGAATTGCCACCCTTCGACGCGCCGGAGGCGGAGACGGAGATCGTCGCCGGGGCGCTGACGGAGTACAGCGGGCGCGGTTTGGCGCTGTTCTCGCTGGCCCGCGCGGTAGAACTGGTCGTCGGCCTGACGCTGGTGACGGCGCTCTACCTGGGCGGCGTCGGCAGCGGGCCGCTGGCGGCCGTGCTCTTCACGCTCAAGACAATCGGCCTGCTGGTGGTCATCGTCGTGCTCCAGACACTTCTGGCCCGTCTGCGCATCGATCAGACGGTCAACCTGTGGTGGCGCATTGGGTCTGTCCTCGTACTGGCCCAGTGGCTACTGCTCATCCTCTACCGGGTGCTAAGATGAGAATCGGCCTGTTCAAAGACCTGGCCCGGTCGGCCTTCCGCCGCCCGGTGACCGAGCGTTACCCCTTCGAGAAGCGGCCCGCGCCGCAGAACTATCGCGGCAAGCTCCACTGGACGGCCGAGGGCTGCACCGGCTGCAATCTGTGCGTGAAAGACTGCCCGGCCGAGGCGATCGACTTCTTCACCCTCGATAAGGCCAACAAGCGGTTCGTCTTTCGCTACCACGCCGATCGCTGCACCTACTGCGGCCAGTGCGCCTTCAACTGCCGCTTCAACTGCATCACCCTCGACGACGAGGAGTGGGAGCTGGCCAGTGGCGACCGCGACGACTTTGTGGTCACCTACGGCCGGCCGGAGGATATCGCTCGCCTTGACATCGTAGGGGCGGGTCTGTAGGGGCGGGTCTGAGA
>JAIBAS010000553.1 GCA_019695075.1 Promineifilum sp.
TATGATAGCCCGTGCCCCAGGGTGCGTCGCCGGTGTTGCGCACGCGCCAGGCCTTCAGGGCCGTCCCCCCCGCGGGCACGCTCGCGCCGCCGGATAGGGGCAGGTCGGCGACGAGAACGGCGTCGTCGCGCCGGGCCACGGGCGTCACGACGATGTCGGCGTACAGCTCGAAGGGGAAGCGTCGGCCGCGGGCGTTACACGCCTTCCACGTGCTGCGGTGGCGGCCCGGCTCCGCCGGCGCGACCAGGAGCACGCTGACCTCGCCGATCTCATCCGGGGCCAGCGCCGGCAGGGGCACGCTCTCCGGCCCGTCCATGCGCGCGTCGCCGACGTACACCAGCGTGTAGCCCGACCACTGCGATGTGCCCGTGTTGCGCACGCGCCAGGTCTTGGTGAAGGCGCGCCCGGCCTCCAGCGCCGAGCCGTCCGGCGCGGTGACGTCGGCCAAAAGCGTCAGTTCGTCGATGACCGGCACGGCGACGCTGGTGAAGTAGCGCGTCGGATCGACCACATCGGCGACGACGTAGCCGCTCAGACCGCCGCCGATGCATTGCAGCGTCAGGTGCAGATGGACGCCGGTGGAGTTGCCCGTTGTGCCCGCCGTGCCCAGCCGCTGGCCGATCTCGACCGTCTGGCCGACCTGCAAGTCCGGGCTGATGACCGACAGATGGGCGTACCAGGTGTACCAGGTCGTGCCGTCGGCCCAGTCGTGGCGCAGGCGGACGTAGTTGCCGTAGCCCGTCTCGCCGGTGTGGAGGGCGTGGACGACGCCGGTCTGCGCGGCGACGATCTCCGCCGGCCGGCCGCCCTGGTTGGCCCGCAGGTCGATGCCTTCGTGGCGGCCGTTGGCGTAGGGGCGCGGGCTGTTGAAGGGATCGGTGATGGTGAACCCGGTCGTGACAGGGTTTTGCAGGAAGAAGCGGGCGACCGTCGAGGGCATGACTTCGCTTAGCCGAGGAAGTGCCCCACCTGGGCCTGCGCCCAGCGGTAGAGTTGCTCATACCCCTGGGCCGAGCGCTCCCAGGAGAAGTTGTTGGCCATGCCGTTGGCCTGGATGCGCTGCCAGCTTTCGCGGTCGGTGTTGTAGGTGTAGGTCGCGCGCTGGATGGCGTTGAACAGGGCGTCGGTGTTGAAGTCGTAGAACGAGTAGCCGGTGATGCCGTCCTGGACGGTGTCGGCCAGGCCGCCCGTGGCGCGGACGATGGGCACGCTGCCGTAGCGCATGGCGATCATCTGCCCCAGGCCGCACGGCTCGAACAGCGACGGCATCAGGAACATGTCGCTGCCGGCGTAGATGAGCGGGGCCAGCTCGGCGTGGTAGCCGATGTAGGCCGACATCTTGTCGCGGTGGTAACCGGCCATCTGGCGGAACATGTCCTCGTAATGCGCCGCGCCCGTGCCCAGGACGACGAATTGCGCCGGGCCGGAGAAGCCGTTCATCAACAGGTGCAGGGCGTGGCCGACGATGTCCAGCCCCTTCTGCCAGTCGAGCCGGGTGACCATGCCGATGATGGGGATGTCGGCCAGTTGCGGCAGGCCGACGGCGGCTTGTAGGGCGCGGCGGTTCTCGGCGCGGCCGGCCCTGTCGTCGAGGCTGTAGCTGGCCGCCAGGCGCTTGTCCGTGCCCGGATTCCACTCGTCGTAGTCCAGCCCGTTGAGGATGCCGTGCAGGTCGCGCTGGCGGTGGCGCAGCAGGCTATCGAGGCCCGCGCCGCCCTCGCGGGTCATGATTTCGCGCGCGTAGGTCGGGCTGACGGTGTTGACGATGTTGGCATGATAGATGCCGCGGGCCATGAAGTTGACTTCGCCGTAGCCCTCTTCTGACAGGCCGTGGGTGAACAATTGCATGTAGTCGAAGACGTTCCAGCTGGTCTTGCCCTGGTGGGCCAGGTTGTGGATGGTGAAGACGCTGCCGATGCCCTGAAAGCGCGGGTCGGCCGAGCCGGCGGTATGCAGCCAGGTGATGGCCGGGGCGGTGTGCCAGTCGTGGGCGTGGAGGATGTCGGGCTTCCAGTCTAGCGCCAGGGTCAGGTGGAGAGCGGCCTTGCTGAAGAAGGCGAAACGGTAGGGGTCGTCCCAGTAGCCGTAGATGTTGGGCCGGCCGAAGAGGTTGTACTCGGCAATGAAATAGACGGGCACGTCGCTGCCTGGCAGCCGCCCCTCGAACGCGCCCGCGCCGATGGTGCCGGAGCCGGTCGGCACCAGCAGTTGTAGCGGCATGCTGCTGACGCCCGGATAGCCGTGCTCGATATTATGGTAGGCCGGCATGATGACGCGGACGTCGTGGCCCATCGCGTGGAGGGCCTTGGGCAGCGAGCCGCCGATGTCGCCCAGCCCACCGGTCTTGGCAAAGGGGGCAACTTCAGCGCTGAGAAAGAGGATTCGGAGTGGTTCGGCCATGTTGTGCCTCGCGCATGTGCCCGCCGGCCGCCGGGGCGGTCGGTGGCGTATGATTCAGTTTGGTTGACTGCGGGTGGCGTTCGCGTCGCCAGCGGACTGACTGTATTGTGCCCAATTGCCGGCCGATGCACAAATAGATGTAGCGCGATTCTCCGAATCGCCCTGGCGTGGCGCGATTCTCCGAATCGCCCTGACGTGGCGCGATTCTCCGAATCGCGTGCGTGTCACACAGGCAGAACGCGATTCGGGAGAATCGCGCCACAGGGGGCGCGCCCGCGCGTGCTAGGCGGCCAGGGCGGCCAGGACGCGCCCCAGACGGGCGGCGACCTCGTCGGCCACCGGCAAGAGGTCGGGGTTGACGCCTGTGGCCAGCATGACGTGGGGATCGACGGCGGCGACGACGCTGCCCGCGCCGCTGTCGTCCTCATAGACGATCACGTTGCAGGGCAGCAGCAGGCCAAGCTCCAGTTCCGTGGTCAGCGCCCGGTGGGCCAGCGGCGGGTTGCACGCGCCCAGAATGACGTAGCGGCGGAAGTCGACGTCCAGCTTCTGCTTGAGCGTCGCCCGGACATCGATGGTCGTCAGCACGCCGAAGCCCTCGGCCTTCAGCGCCGCCGTGACCTGCTCGATGGCGGCCTCGTAGGGCACGTCTAAATGGACATGCGTACCGTATTGGCTGGTCGGTGGGTTCATCGGTTGGCTCCTTAACTATCTTTGCGCCACAGGATCATGACGGCCACGCCGGCCGCGACCGCCAACAGCAGTCCCACAACCATCGCGCCGATGCCCAGGACGTCGCCCCAGTCCGCTCCACCGCTCTGCGGCACGGGCGTGGTCAGCATGGCCACGGCCGTGGGGGCGCGGGTGGGTGTGGGCGTGGCCGCGGCGAAGGCGGATATGGGCAGGGCGACGGCCACCGGCGTCATGGTCGGCGTGGGCGTGGGCGTCGGTTCGGGGGTGGGCGTCGGCGGGCGGATGAGCAGTTCCTGGCCGATCTGCAACAGGGTTTCGGCGCTCAGGTGGTTCCAGGCCAGCAGATCGTCCAGGCTCAGGCCATATTGCAGGGCGATGCCGAAGAGCGTGTCGCCAGCCCGGACGATGTGGGCCTGTTGCGGCGTCGGTGTGGGCGGCGGCGCCTCGCCCTCGCCCAGCCGCACCTTGACCTGGTCGCCGGCGTAGACGACGTGGTCGATGGTGACGCCGTTCAGCCACAGCAGCGTGTCCAGGTCGGTCTTGTAGGTGGCGGCGATGGACCACAGCGATTCACCCTCGCGGACGGTGTGGGTTGTCGGCGGCGTCGGCGTGGGCGGCGGCGGCTGGCCGTCGGCCAGGCGAATGACCAGCTTGTCGCCCGGATTGAGGACGCTGTCCTCGTTCAGGCCGTTGAACAGGTACAGGTCAGCGATGGAGACTTCGTAGCGGGCGGCGATGGCCCAAAAGGTGTGGCCCTCCAGCACGGTGTGGACGATGGAGCCGTCGGGGTTGGGCGCGGCCAGTTCGATGGGCGCGACGATGAAGGGCACATCGACGACGGCCTGCTCGGCGCGCGGCGGCGGGCCTTCAGACTGCGTGCCGAAGACCATCACGTAGAAGTTCTGGCCGTTGCCCTGGGCGACGCCGACGCCCGCCTCCGTCCAGCGCGGGTTGAGCATGTTGCTGAAGTGGACGGCGCTGTTGCGCCACCAGGTGACGCCCTGTTGCGGCGTCAGGCGCGTGCCGCCGACGAGGTTCTCGCCCGCCCAACCGGGGTAGCCGGCGGCCTGGGCGCGGTCTTGCCAGGTGCTGCCGTTGACGCCGTAGTGGCTGTAGATGCCCTCGCTGGCGATGAAATTGGCGTGTCCCTGGGCGGCGGCGGCCAACTGGGCGTTGTAGCTGAGCGGGGCCAGCCCATACTCGGCGCGAACCGCGTTGACCAATTGCAGGACTTCGTTGCCCTGAGCCTCGGCGCGCTGCGTATGGCCGATGGCGAGGAGCAGCAGCCCCAACAGGGCCGCCAGAGTGGTACGACGTGCCATACGAGGGTCAACTATAGGCCAGTTGCCGGGGGCGGGCAAACCTTATTAAGCTACGTCTGACCCGGCGAGGGCCGGCGGCGCGCCAGTGGTCAGAGAGAGGGCTTGCATCCCGGCCCGATTGCGTTATGTTCCGGCCCCATGAACCCGCAAGACCCCATCCCCAGCCGTAACGCCGTCGTCAGCCTGCGCGAGGTGACGGCCGATACCCTCCGTAGCATCCTGCGCCTGAAGGTCAGCCCACAACAGGAGCAGTTTGTCGCCGATAACGCCACCTCCATCGCCCAGGCCCACTTCGAGCCGAAAGCGTGGTTCCGCGCCATCTACGCCGATGAGACGCCGGTCGGCTTCGTCATGCTCTACGACGACACCGAAAAGCCGGAGTACTTCCTGTGGCGCTACATGATCGACAGCCGCTACCAGGGCCTGGGCTTCGGCCGGCAGGCGCTGCTGCAAGTCATCGACATCGTGCGCGGCCGGCCGGGAGCGACGGAAATGCTCCTCAGCTACGTGCCCGCCGAGGGCAGTCCGGAGCCGTTCTACGCCGGCCTGGGCTTCATCAACACCGGCGATGTCGAAGACGGCGAGAACGTCATGCGGCTGGAGCTTTAACTCGTCCCATGTCCGGGCTGTTGCCGGTCTACTACTCGCCCACCCACCAGGAGCACGCGCCCGACGCCCACGCCGACGCGCCCGCGCGGGTCGAGGAGCTGCTGCGCGCCGCCGTGGACTTTGGCGCGAGCGTGCGCGACCCCGGCGACTTCGGCATCGAGCCAATCGCCGCCGTCCACGCGCCGGGGCTGCTGGCCCTGTTGCAGACGGCCTACCGGCGCTTTGCCCAACTGAAGGAAGGGCCGCGACCGGCCGCACCCGACACCTTCGCCGTGCGCCAGTCCGCCGGCCGCGTCAGCCACAACATCTGGGGCCAGCTGGGTCATTACTGTACCGACAACCTGACGCCCATCCTGCCGCGCACCTGGGATGCCGCCTACGCCTCGGCCCAGGTCGCTCTGTCGGCGGCGCAGGCGCTCTTCGACGCGCCGCTGGTCTACGCCCTGACGCGCCCGCCCGGCCACCACGCCTACTATGATCTCTACGGCGGCTACTGCTACCTCAACAACGCCGCCATTGCCGCCCACTGGCTGGCCCAGCGCGGCCGTCGCCCGGCGATTCTCGACATTGACTACCACCACGGCAACGGCACGCAGGCCATCTTCTACGAGCGCGCCGACATCTTCGTCTGCTCGCTCCACGCCGACCCGGCCGATGAGTACCCCTACTACAGCGGCTACCCGGACGAAATGGGCGCGGGCGCGGGCGAGGGGGCGACGCTCAATATCCCGCTGCCGCAGACCACCGACGAGGCTGCCTACCTGCGGGCGCTCGATTGGGCGCTGGCGGCCGTCGATGCCGTCGCGCCGGACACGCTGATCGTCTCGCTGGGGTTCGACACGCTGGCCGGCGACCCACATGGAGGTATGGGCCTGACGCCGGCGGCTTTCCGGCCCATCGGGCGGAGTCTGGCGGCGTTGGGGCGGCCGATCCTGCTGGTGCAGGAGGGCGGCTACCAACTAGGGGCGTTGGGGCCGGCGCTCCTGGCGCTGCTGGCGGGGCTAAGTGAGGCGACAGGTGGGCGCGAACTGGTCGCTACCCACCCGCCGGAACCGGACGCGGCCGGCTGAGCCGGCGACCGGCTACGACTTCTCGAAGCTCAGCGAAGCCGAGTTGATGCAGTAGCGCAGCCCCGTCGGCTGCGGGCCGTCGTCGAACAGGTGGCCCAGGTGCGCGCCGCAGTTGGCGCAATGCACCTCGGTGCGCACCATGAACAGGCTGCGGTCGGCCTGCTCGCCGATGTTGTCCTCGTTCAGAGGCGCCCAGAAGCTCGGCCAGCCACTGCCGGACTCGTACTTCTGCTCTGAGCTAAACAGCGGCGCGCCACAGGCGGCGCAGAAATAGACGCCCTTGTCCTTGTTGTAGTACAGCGCGCCGGTGAAAGCCCGTTCGGTGCCCTTCTCGCGCATGATGTGGTACTGTTCCGGCGTCAACTCCTGCCGCCACTCCGCGTCGGTCTTCTGCACTTTGTAGGTCATGTCATCGCTCCTATCGTTCCAAAGCTACCTTCGATCTTAAGCCGGATGCGTTGGAGAGTGATTAGAACGCCGGGCGGTGTAAGGCTTCTGTAAGCTCCGGGCTACTGGAGCGTCAGCGTGCCCCACGTTGTTGGATCGCCGAAGCGGCGGCCGGGGGCGTTGGACTTCATCAGTTCCTGGGCTGCCGTGCCGGGGTGGTCGTTGTCGTTGGCGTTGACGGCCAGGCCGATGACCAGGCCGGGCGCGGGGGTGATGCCCAGGTCGTGCCAGGGGATAGCCGCCTCCAGCGTGTAGCCGCCGGCGGTGGGGCGCGCGGCGACGGTGATGGTGTGGCCGGCGGGGGCGTCGATCATCTCGCCGCTGTCTGTGCCCTGGAATAGCCACGCCGACGGCGGGAGCTTGCCCAGGTCACCGGGCGAGAGGCTGATCTGGAAGTCGTCGGTGCTCAACGTGGGGCCGAGGTCGCCGGCGCGATTGGCGTCGATCTGCAATTCGATGCTGTCGCCGCGGAAGGTCTGGTTGCCGGTCTGGCTCTGCGAATGGACTTCGTCAATGACGGTGAAGGCGAAGTAGAGGTAGGCGTCATCCCAGGTCACCTGCCAGGTCACGCCGAGGTCGTCGCTGCCGTCCCAGCCGGCGCCGGTGAAGACGGTGTAGGGCGAGGTGTTGGTAGGAATGCCGGCCCAGTCAGCGGGGTCGCCGTCGAGGATGGGCGCGAAGCGGCCGGCGACGACATCCGGCGCGGGCGGCGGCGCGGGCGTCAGCAGTTCGCCGGGCAGTGTCGCCGTGGCCGCCAGGCCGGGGCCGGAGGGTGTGCTCTCGG
>JAIBAS010000370.1 GCA_019695075.1 Promineifilum sp.
GGACGCAACGTCCCGCGGCGCGGCCCGTTTGCCCTACATGGACGCGAAGCGGTAGAGAATCCGCGCGCTATGGCGGATGCCGTTGATAAAGTCAGGGATGCGGATGTTCTCGTTGGGCGCGTGAACACGGCTCTCCGGGTAGCCGCAGCCCGACGTGACCACCGGCAGGCCCAGGACGTGGATGAACGGGTGCAGCGGCCCGCTGCCGCCGATAAGCGGCTCGACGCTGGCCGGCTTGCCGTAGACATCCTCGGCGGCGTGGATGGATAGCTGCACGAAGGGATGATCCGGGTCGGTGCGCGCCGGCTTGACCCCGGCCAAATAGCGCACTTCCACGTCCGGGAAGCCCTCGGCGTCCAGGTGGGCGCGCAGCAGCGGCCCGATCTCCTCTGGCGACTGGTCGGGCACGAGGCGGAAGTCCAGCTTGGCGCTGGCGCGGGCGGGCAGCACCGTCTTGGCTCCCGGCCCCTGATAGCCGGAGGTCAGGCCATTGATGGTGGCCGTCGGCTCGAACACCGCCGCGCGTCGCAGTTCCGTGCCGCTGGTCATGCCCTTCAGGAAGCCGGCCACGCCATAGGACGCCTTAAACGCCTCCGATTGGTCGGGCAGTTCGGCCAGATAGGCCAGATCGCGCGCGGTTGCCGGCTTGGCTTTGTCGTAGAAGCCGGGGATGCGGATGCGCTCGTCGACGCCCTTGATGGTGCTCAGCGCCCACACCAGCCGCCAGGCCGCGTTGGCGATCAGCGAGCCGCCCAGGCCGGAGTGGCAGTCCTGCGAGGCTGTCTGCGCCGACAACTCGAAGTAGGCCAGGCCGCGCATGCCCAGCGTCTGCGTCGGCCGGCTGGTGTAATCGACGCTGCCAAACTCCCAGATGCAGCCGTCGGCGGCGAAGCGCTCCTTGTGGGCGTCGATGGCCGGCGGGATGTTGGGGCTGCCGATTTCCTCCTCGCCCTCGACGAAGAACTTGACGCGGCAGGGCAGCTCGCCCAGCACGTCGCGCACGGCCGCGGCGGCGGCCATGCGGGTGATGAGCTGGCCCTTGTCGTCGCTGACGCCGCGGGCGTAAAGGTGGTCGCCGGCGCGTGTCAGGGTGAAGGGCGGCGAATTCCACAGTTCCAGCGGCTCCGGCGGCTGGACGTCATAGTGGTTGTAGAACAGCAGCGTCGGCGCGCCCTCGCGCGGGCCGCTGTCGCCGTAGACGATAGGGCTGCCGCCCGTGGGCAGGACTTCGGCGACGTAGCCCTCTTCGCGCAGCATCGTCGCCACCAGCGCGGCGCAGTCGTCGATGCCCAGGCGCTGGGCGGAAATGCTGGGCTGGGCGCAGAGGCGGCCGAGTTGCTCGATCCAATACTCCAGACGCGCCTCAATGCGCGCGTCGATCTGGGCCTCGACGGCCCGGGTGTTGGTGTTGATGGTCATGTATCCTCCATAATAAATATAGGAGCTCACGCAAAGGCGCCAAGGGGCAAAAGGCGCAAAGAAGAAACGGCCGATGATAGAATGTCCCCTTTGTGTCCTTTGCTTGCTTGGCGACTTTGCGTGAGCGCTTCTTCCGACCTGCAATACTCCTGTCAGCGTTTGCAGCAGCTACAGCGCCTGCAGCGCCCACAGTACGCCCATGCCGGCGATGACGGTCAGCAGGACGTTGCGCGTGCGCCAGGCGACGAGGATGGCCACCAGCCCGGCCAGCAGCCGTTCGTTGCCCAGCGACAGGTCGAACGCGCCGCCGGGCATCAGTAGCTCCGGGGCGATGATGGCCGAGAGGACGGCCGCGGGCACGTAGCGCAGGGCGCGCAGCAGCCGATCCGGCAGGTGCGCCCCCTCCGGCAGCAGAAAGAGCGACACGCGGATGGCGTAGGTGATGACGCCCATGCCGATGATGGTCAGAACCAAGGCTGCGTCGCTCACGACTGCGCCTCCTCCCGGCCGCGCCCGCCCAGGCGGCTCTCCAACGCCACGCCGGCGAGGATGCCGCTCAGAGCCGCGGCCATCAGCCCCAGCTTATAGGGCCAGCCGAAGGTCAGCACGGCCACCAGGCCGGCCGTCAGCGCCGCGGCGACGTGCGGCCGGTCGCGCAGAGCGGGCACGACGATGCCGATGAAGGTCACGGCCAGGGCGAAGTCGAGCGACCAGCTGGCGGGGACGGCCGCGCCGAAGAGGATGCCCAGCGCCGTGCTGATCTGCCAGCTCGTCCACAGCGTCAGGCCCGCGCCCAGGAAGAACCAGTGGCCGGTGGCCCGCGGCGCGTCCGCCTCCAGGTAGCGGATGATGGTCGGCGCGTAGGCCTCGTCGGTCAACAGGTAGGCCAGCACCAGCCGCCAGCGCAGGGGCAGATGGCGGACGTAGGGGGCCAGCGAGGCGCTATAGAGCAGGTGGCGCAGGTTGACCACCAGCGTCGTCAACAGCAGCACGAACGACGCCGCGCCGCCGGCGATGAGCTGCACGCCGATGAATTGAGCCGAGCCGGCGAAGACCACCGCCGACATCGCCTGGGCCAGGGCGGGGGTCAGCCCCCCAGCAGCGTCCCCGCCGCCCACGGCCACCGCGCCGAAGATCAGCCCAAACGGCACGACGCCGATGACGATAGGCACTTCGGCGCGCACGCCGGCCAGGAATTCGCTCCTCTGGGGGGAAGGCATGGCGGCGGGCGGGCGACTCAGCCGGACGGCGCGGCGACGATGCGCTCGATGCCGGCGGCCGTGGGCAGGAAGATGGTCTCGAAGAGGTCGGTTGCCGGGTCGGGGGCCTCTCCCCACACGGCCACCTCCATCTCGCCGTCCTGGCGGCTGAGGAGCAGGCCGCTGATCGGGCGGCCGTCGGCGGCGGTGTAGGTGAAGTCGTTGCGCTCCCAGATGTGGCCGGCATAGAAGAAGCGCTCCGGCTCGTCGGCGGTGAAGCCGGCCACGCCCTCGGACGCCGTGGCCAGCAGGCTGCTCATCGCCTCGGCCGCCGTCCGCGCCGCCGGCTGGATGCGCACGGCGACGAACGTCTGCGGGTCGGCGGCGAAGCGCTGCCAGTTGTTGTAGGCCTGATAGGCGAAGCCGGTTGGATAGCGCACGCGGAAGTCGCCCACGTTGAGCGTTGACCAGGGTTCGTCGCCGAAGCCCAGTCGTGGCGGCACGCGCTGCCACGTGGCGGTGATGGTGGCCAGCGTGGCCACGGTCGTCGCCTCGGCCTCGCGCGGGCCGTCGAGGTCGATGACGATACCCGTGCCGTCCTGCACAAAGGTGACAAACGCGCCGGTGCGTGGCCCCTGCTCGGCGCTGTCGTAGCCGTAGGCCGTATGCATGCCCGCGATGCCCGGCGCGGGGCCGACCGTCACCGGCTCTTGCAGCAGAACGCTGACCTGGCCGAAGGTGCCCAGAACGTCGTTTTGCAGCGTGGCCAGGTCGCCCGTCCAGTTGGGGTAGGTGCGCACCTGAAGTTGGGCCGTGCCGCTGATGTTGCCCGTGAAGGTAATGCCCTCCTGTGTGGCCGGCGGCAGCCAGTCGGCCGGGTAGAGGAACTGCGCGCCGTTGGCCACGTCCACGTAGGCGCGGAAGCCCTCCGGCGCGCCGGTCGGGTCGACCGTGACCAATTGCGTGGCCGCTACCGCGCTGTTGTCGAGCGCCGTCACCCACAGGCCGACAGCGTAGCGCCCCGCGGGCAGCGGCCGGGCGCTACGATAGAGCGCCGGCGCGTCGTCGTAGGCCAGCGTCACGCCCGGCTCGGCGCTCAGCGTGCCGTCGGCGGCCAGGATCGGTAGCGCCGGCTGGAAGATGTCGCCTGGCCGCGGGCGCGCCTCGCCGATTAGCCGCGCGCCGCTGTCCGCCGGCATGGCCAGCCACAGGCGCGTGGATGCCGGCGCGCCGGGAGCAAAGACGACCGTGGCCTCGGCGGCCTGGCTGCTCTCGGCGCGGCGGAAAGCGCCCCGCGCGGCCGTCTGCGGCCCCAATGGCGAGGGCGCTACGGCCCGCAACGGCACGTAGTCGCCCGCGCCGGCGCTGTCGGCCAGATAGTTGCCGGTCGCATCCCAGACGACGAGTGATTCGTGCCAGCCGTCGCTCCAGAGAGACGCGCTCGTGCCGCCGGGCAGGGTTTGCGCGACCGGCGCGACGACCTCTTCCTGGCGCAGCACGTAGCGGCCGTCGGCCGTCTCCTGGCCCGCCACCAGCGCTACCTGGCCGACGCGCTGGGCGACGATCTCGGCCCGCAGGAAGGCCGGCTGGGCGATATGGGCCGCCGGCGCGGCGGCCGCGCGCGGATCGGGATCGACCGTCAGCCGCGTCGCGTTGCCGGCCGTCGCCCCGACGAAGGTATTGAGATAGCCGGCCCAGGTGGGCAGGCGACTGATGCCGCCGTAGAGCGGATCGACCGCGGCTACCCCGCCCGGCCAGTAGAAAGCGACGCCGCGGCCCATTGCCAGCCCCTGGCCGTGGTCGAAGCCGATCAGCGCTTCCGTCAGGGCGGCGCTGACGGCCGTGGCCGCGGTCTGCACGTCACCGGGCGGACTAACCTCGGCGATGAGGGCCGCGGCATGGGATAGATCGACGGCGGCGATGCTGTCGGCGTCGGCCAGGGCGGCGCGGCCGTAAGTCTGCGCGCCGCGGCGGGCGAAGCCGGCCAGTTCGCCGTAGAGCCGCGGCTCGGCCGACAGCGCGCGGGCCAGCGCCTCAACCGCGGCGCTGAGGACCGGGACGCGCCCCAGATCGACCGCGGCCATGCTGGCGAACTCGTCTCCCTCCAGTTGGCGCTGCGTGTTGACATAAGTTGTGACCATGTCGCCGGCCAGTTGCCGCCCGTCGATGAACGGTTCGCCGTTGAGTTGGGCCACGACCGCCTGAAAGTCCCACGACGCGCCGGCCACCAGGTCGGGCGAGGCCACGGCGTAGGCGGCGTAGGGCTGGAGGGTCTGGAGCACGTCCAGTTGGCTCATCAGCCCGGCGCTGAAGGCGACGACCTCGAAGCGCGCGCCGGTCTGCGTCTGCGCATAGGCCAACGCCTGGTCGATGTCGGTCAGGCTGAGGTGATCGGTCTGGCCGGGCGCGCCGGCAGCCGTGTCCAGGCAGCAGCCGCGCCAGCCGCCGCCATAGTCGCCCAGCACCAGCAGGGTGTGGTTAGCCGGGTAAGCGCTGACGGCCCAGGTCAGGAAGTCGGCCAGCGTCTGCGGGTCGCCCTGGTTCTTTTCGCCCAGGGTGGCCACGACCTCGGAGGCCAGCGCTTGCGGGTCGGCGTCGGCGCGGATGTGGTAGCGGACGGATTCGGCCGTGCCCGCCGGCCCGCCCTCCGGCCAATCGACCTCGGCCACGATCTGCACCTGATCCGATGGCGCGCCGGCCTCCATCTCGTTCAGGTCGTCCCAGACGAAAGCGGCGTGGTCGTTGTCGGCTCCGCCGTAGTACAGCACCGTCCAGGCCGGGCGGGCGGGATCGTAGGTGGCCGTAGGCCCCGTGGCGGGGGGCAGGGGGGCGGTCGTGGCCGCGCCGACGGGCGGCGCGGGCGTGCCCATCGGCGCTTCGCCCGTGACGCCGAGGACGACGGGCGAAGCCGCGGGCGGCTGCGGCGTCAGTTGCGCCAGGCGGCCGCCGGGGTCGCAGGCCATCAGGCTGAGGCTGAGCGCCAGCAGTGCCAGAGAGACGCAGAGAATATGGAGCGGCCGAGAGCGTGTCATTCGGCATCATTATCGACCGACTTGGGCCGCGAGGCAAAGTCAGCGTGCGTTCACTTGTGCAGCGCCGGCAAACACGTTAGCATTCGGGTGTCTGCCCACAGCGAGCGCCGGCCATGCCTGACGATTGGTACAGCTACAGCGGTAATCTCCACGTCCACACGCGCTACTCGGATGGCGAAAAGCTGCACGCCGAGATCGCCCACGACGCCATCACGGCCGGGCTGGACTTCATCCTCATTACCGACCACAACGTCTACGTGACCGGCGTTGAGGGCTATTACCACAACGACAACGGGCGCGTCCTGCTGCTGACCGGCGAGGAAGTCCACAACGTGCGTCGCCGGCCGCAGGCCAGCCACTTCCTGGCCTATGGGGCGGGCAAGGAGTTGGCCCGCTTCGCGCCCGACCCGCAAGCGCTGATCGACGAGACGCTCAGCGCCGGCGGCTATGGCTTCCTGGCCCACCCGCATGAGAAGGACCTGCGCATCATCGACTCGCCCGACCTCGGCTGGCACGATTGGGACATCGAGGGCTTCAGCGGCCTGGAGATCTGGAACTACATGTCGGTCTTCAAGAACACTGTCGCCGCCCGGCTGGAGAAGCTCCGCTGGCGCAACAAGCTCACCGAGTCGTTGGTCGCCCTGTGGATGACGCTGCACCCGGAGCGCACTATGATGGGGGCCGACCCGGAAACGCTGGCGCTGTGGGACGGCTTCCTGGCCAGGGGGATGCGCATCACCGCGGTGGGCAACAGCGACGCCCACGGCACGCCGATGCACCTCGGCCCCATCCATCGCGAGGTCTACCCCTATGAGTTCCTCTTCCGCGCGGTCAACACCCACGTGCTGACGCCGGAGCCGCTCAATGGCGATCTGGCCCATGACCAGGCGCTGCTGCTGCTGGCCATCGGCCGCGGCCACAGCTGGGTCGGCTACGACATGCCCGCTGCCACGGCCGGCTTTCGCTACACGGTCACGGGCGTCCGCAAGGGCATTATCGGCGACGAGATGCCACTGGGCGCAACCGGGGCGACGCTACAGGTGAAGACGCCGGCGCGCTGCCGTATCCGGCTCATCCGCCACGGCGTCGTCGTGGCCGAGGCGCAACGCGACACCAACCTGGCCTATGCGCCGGCCGAGCCGGGAGCCTATCGCGTGGAGTGCCACATCCCGTATGAGGGGCAGGAGCGGGGCTGGATCTACAGCAACCCGATCTACTTGCGCTGAATTTATGCCCGTGCCTGGCACTTTCCGAAGTGCCTGGCACGTTCTTGAGCGGAACCATCAAGAAGGTGCGTCGCACTTCAGAAAGTGCGACGCACCCCGGCGACGCGCTGAGCGGTGATTACCTTGTCGCCGCGAGGACGGCGCGGCCGATCGCCTCGGCCGCGGCGATATCATCCTCATCTTCCAGCACCAGGGCGACGACGAAGCGCGGCGCGTCGGCCGGGGCAAAGCCCAGATACCAGCTATTGTGGTGGCCGTCCGGGCCGGAGAGGGGCGACACGGCGAACTCGCGCGCGTCGCCGCTACGCAGCCACGTCTCGCGCACGGCGACGGCCGTGGCCGCGCTGACGGCCGTCTCGCCGACGAGGGCCGACGCCTGGCTGACCCATTGGCCGCCGGCATCGGTGACG
>JAIBAS010000306.1 GCA_019695075.1 Promineifilum sp.
GGAGAATCGCGCCACGGTGGGCAGGAGGGCGATTCCGGAGAATCGCGCCACGGTGGGCAGGAGGGCGATTCCGGAGAATCGCGCCACGGTGGGCAGGAGGGCGATTCCGGAGAATCGCGCCACGGTGGGCAGGAGGGCGATTCCGGAGAATCGCGCCACGGTGGGCGGGAGGGCGATTCGGGAGAATCGCGCCACGGTGGGCGGGAGGGCGATTCCGGAGAATCGCGCCACGTTGTGCAACGGCCAGAGAGCGTTACAATTACGCCATTCCGGCGGTGGGTAAGTGGCAGACAAATGAGGGCAGATTTCACGCGGGCCAGAGATTATGCGCTTGATCGATTAGCGAACGAGCTATCCCCCCACCTCACCTACCATTCGCTCCACCACACGCGCGACGACGTGCTGCCCGCCTGCCTACGTCTGGCCGCGGCCAGCGGCGTCACGGACGAGGATACTCTCTGCCTGGCAACGGCGGCGGCCTACCACGATACCGGCTTTCTCTATAGCTACACCGAACACGAGGCTCACGGCATCGCCCTGGCCCGTGCCGTCCTGCCCGGCTTCGGCTATCACGCCACCCAGATTGATACCATCGCCCTCCTCATCGCCGCGACCAAAATGCCGCAGCGGCCGACGACGCCTCTGGCCGAACTGCTTTGCGACGCCGACCTCGACGTGCTGGGACGCGACGACTTCTGGGACATGAACCGCAAGCTGCTGGCCGAGACGGGGCGCTACGGCAAGAACGGCGCTGTCGCCGAAGCGAATTGGCTCGATGAGCAGGCGCGTTTCCTGCAAAGCCACGTTTACTTCTCGGCCGCGGCCCGCCGTCTGCGCAACGACGGCAAAGCGCGCAACGTGACCCGGATGCGGCGCGCCATCGCCGCCGCGAGAGGGTTTGACAGGGAAAACGGCGCTCATTAGCGCGCCGGCGCAGAGTTCGCCACCCGGCCGACCCCGCGCCTCTTACCCTGATGAGGCCCAATAATGACCGACGACGATTCCACGGAAACTATGATCACCGTGCGCGGCTTCACCAAGCGCTATGGCGGCTTCACCGCCGTCGATGGCATCACCTTCGAGGTGGCCCGCGGCGAGATGTTTGGGCTGCTCGGCCCCAACGGCGCGGGCAAGACAACGACGCTGGAATGCCTGGAGGGCATCCGCACGCCCGACAGCGGCATGCTGCGCGTCGCCGGAATCGACGCCGTGCATGACCGCCGCCGTTTGCGCGCCGTCATCGGCGTCCAGTTGCAGGCGTCGGGTATGCCGGAGAACATCACCCCGGATGAGGCAATGAAAATCTTCTGCGCCTACCACCGCATGCCGCCGCGCTACGATCTGCTGGAGCGGCTGGGGCTGGGCGAGAAGCGCCGGACGCAGTTCCACGAGCTATCCACCGGCCAGCAGCGCCGGCTGGCCCTGGCCCTGGCCATCGCCCACGCGCCGCGCGTACTCTTCCTGGACGAGCCGACCGCCGGGCTGGACGTGCAAACGCGCGCCGAGCTGCACGAGATGATTCGCGAACTGAAGGTGGCCGGGACGACGGTCATCCTGGCCACCCACGACATGGCTGAGGCCGAGGTGTTGGCCGACCGCGTGGCTATCCTGCTCAACGGTTGTATCGTCGCCGTCGATACGCCTATTGCGTTGACGGCCGCCGGCGCGGGGCTGACCAAAATCTCAGTCCATACGGCCGCCGGCTCCCTGTTAACCGGCACGGCGGCCATCCCCGACGTCGCCCAGCGCGCAACCAAGGACGACTACGCCATCTTCTACAGCCGCAACATCGGCCGCACCGTCAGTGCGCTCATCGAGGCGGTCAATGCCGGCAACGACACGCTCATCGACTTGCGCGTCGAGCGGCCGTCGCTGGAAGACCGCTTCCTGGAACTGACCGGTAACAAAAGGGGGCTGGGATGAACGCCTTCGCCAACCACTTCAGCTACGAATTCCGCACCGGCATCCGCAACCGCAGCCTGCTGCTGCTCAACTACCTGTTCCCGCTGGCGTTCTACGGCATGATGGGCGTGGTCATGGTCGGCATCAACCCGACGTTCCGCGAGGCGCTGCTGCCGGCGATGGTCGTCTTCGCCATCTACAGCGCGGCCATTCTGGGCCTGCCCGACCCGCTGGTGCAGGCCCGTGACAACGGCATCTTCCGCAGCTACCTCATCAACGGCGTGCCCCGGCTCAACATCCTGTCGCTGCCGGCGCTGACGACCTCGCTCCATCTGGTCATCGTTACGGCCATCATCAGCCTCACCGCGCCGCTGCTGTTCGACGCGCCCGCGCCGGTTAACTGGGTCGCCTTCGCCGTCGTCTTTCTGGCAACGCTTTTTGCCGCCGCCGGGCTGGGCGTGCTCATCGGCGTCGTCTCACCCAACTCGCGGGCGACGATCCTCTTCTCGCAATTGCTCTTTCTGCCATCGATGCTTATTGGTGGGTTAATGCTCCCCTACGAACTGTTGCCGCGCGCGGCGCAGGTCGCCGCCCAACTGCTGCCCTCTACCCATGCGATGAACGCCTTCCGTGGGCTGGCGATGGGGCAGACGGCCGACTTCTGGCCGTGGGGGTCCGTTCTCATTCTACTGGCCGGGGGCCTGACCGCCTTCGGACTGGCCTTCGCCCTCTTCCGTTGGGACAGCCATCACACGGCGCGCCGCTTGCCGACGGCCGCCGCCTTGCTGGCGCTGGCACCCTACGCCGCCGGCATTGTCGCCTTCCGGTGAGGGCCTAGGCCAACCGCAGCAACGTCAGCACGGCCACAAAGTGGCAAATGCTGGCCCCCAGGATGAAGACGTGCCAGACGGCATGGGTGTAGCGGATCCTGGTCATGGCGTAGAAGATCACGCCGATGGTGTAGAGACCGCCGCCGACCATGAGGAAGATGAGGCCGACGCGGGGGATGTTGGCCACCATCTGCTTCCAGGCAATCACGCTCATCCAGCCCATCGCCACGTAGGCCAGCGTCGTGACAACCACGAAGCGATCGATGAAGAACATCTTGTAGACGATGCCGAAGACGGCCAGCGCCCAGACGACCGCTAATAGAGTCAGGCCCAGCGTACCGCGCATGGCGATGAGGACAAAGGGGGTGTAGGTCCCGGCGATGAGCAGGTAGATGCAGGCGTGATCAACCTTGCGCAGGATCGGCCGCAGCCGCGGCTTCTGCACGCCGTGGTAGAGCGTCGAGGCCAGGAAGAGCGCCAGCAGACTGACGCCGTAGACGGCAAAGCTGAGGATGTGCCATGGCGAGCCGCGGCCGATGGCCAGCACCAGTAGCACCACCAGCGCCGCCAGGCTCAACGCCGCGCCCAACCCATGCGTCACGCTGTGGGCGATCTCCTCGCCCAACGTGTAGTGCTCGTTCACCCATTCGCCCAGTCGCTCCCGTGTCAATGCCATCGCTGCCTTCCTTGCCGCGGATGTCGCTTCATAACGTTATAGCTCTCTACAACCCCGCGCGCAACGAAAGGGCGCGCAAATGAACGTGGAGTAAGCGCGACAACGCCGGCCGGGGCCTGTGTCCCCAATCGGCATGCCTTGTTGGCCACAGCCGCGCTAATCACCG
This sequence comes from Promineifilum sp., assembly GCA_019695075.1. Lineage (GTDB taxonomy): Bacteria > Chloroflexota > Anaerolineae > Promineifilales > Promineifilaceae > Promineifilum. Next base: position 3,575 of record JAIBAS010000306.1, read on the forward strand.
CGGACGACAACGGGAGCATACTGGAACTTGTCCAGCAGTACAATCTGGCGCGTGGCCAGCTTTAGCTGGTTGTCCTCGGCGAAGGCGACGCGCGGCTGGCCGTCGCCGAAAGCCAGGCTCACCGCGCTGTTGCCGCGCGCGACGGGCGCGTGTCTGTGTTCGCCGTCCTCAGCCCACCAGACGACTTGCAGCGCGCCATCCGGATCGAGATAGGCCAGGTAAGGAACGCCGCCGGCGTTGAAAGCCATATCGACGGCGATCTGCCAGTCATAGCCCTCGTCAAGCGTCTCCCAGTCGGCCGGGCCGCTGTCTGTTGGCTCCACTAGCTTCAGCCGCGCCAGAAAGAACGGTGGGTGGCCCCACGCCGCTTCGCCGTCGTTGACGGCCAGCCACAATTGATCGACGGTGTCCAACTCGGCCGCATAAATAGTGGCCACGTCCAACGGCGTTGACGACCAAGTGCCGTCCCCATCGCGTATCGCTTGGAACTGCCCGCGCACGCCGCGATAGATGATCGTCGGCCAGTCCACGCTCTGAAGCAAGAGGTACGAGTCGTTGAGGTAGTCGCTGTCCCCGCCGGCGATCTCCTTGCGCCAATGGCCGTCGTCCCAGCTCAGGTAGGCGATGTTCGTCCCCTGAATGAGGGCGATGCGCGGCTGGCCGAAGCTGTTAAACCGCAGTTGCGCCGCGCGTCCGCCGTCGTCGATGGTCGTCAACTCCCAACCGTCCGCCTCGCGGCAGCCGTAGACCAACTTCGTGTCGAAGGGGTGGCTGGGAATGGAGACCTCAGTGGCATAGACCAGGCAGATCGCGCCGTCCGGCCGGATGGCGAGATCGTAAGCCAGCAGCGGCAGGTCGGCGCTCTCGTCGGCGACATCCTCATAGTGCCAGCCGTCGCTCTTTCGCACGGCATAGCGCAACACGCCACTGGTGGCGTCCACGTAGAGTAAGTGCGGACGGTCGGCCGAATCGACCGCCAGCGCATTGTCGTAGCCGCTGGTGGCTACGTCCTCGATAGTCCAGACGGGATAGGGTATAGGCTCCTGGGTGGCGCGTGGGGCGGCCGCCAGAGGCAGGGCAAGCGCCGCCACGCCGATCAGTCCGCCCAGCAGCCGCCAGAAGGCCGTGACGAACGTGTTCATACGGGCAGTATAGATCGCCGCGGCACGGGGCACAAGCCCCCTACTCCACGACTGGGCGACGCCTCCCCGCCGCCCGGCCTCCCCCACGACCGCGCCTGCTTCCGGCCCCGACGACCCGCTAACCCGCCGGGGCCGGAAGCATGGCGCTTAATCTCTGCGCACGGTCGGCAGGTAGTTGCCAACCAGGACATCGATCCCGACCTCGTCGATCGCCGACAGGCCATTGGCGTCGGTCACGGTCAGGATGACGCGGTTGGGACCATAGCTGCCGGCGCGCGCATCGGCCGTCAGTTCGACGCCGCTAAGCGCCTCACCCTGGCCCAACGTGCCGTTGACTTCCGACGACCACTCAAAGGTGTATGGCGGCGTGCCACCCGTGGCCGAGCCGGAGAGATCGATCGCCTGGCCGGGCCGCAGCGTGACGCCGTCCGCCGGCGCGTCAATTATGGCCACCGGCCCCGCGCCCTCGCCCCGCTCCGCGCGGACGTAGATCAGGGCGTTATCGTCCAGGAGTTGGTCGGCCGTCGCCGAGCGGCCGTCCGGCGCGGTCACATACAGGTCGGCCTCGAAGACCCACACCGGGATCAACTCCTGCTGGGCCTCGGTCGTCGGCTGTTGGTAGTAGGCCAAAGTCGGCGGCGTATCAGTCAGCTTATAGGTGTCGGCCGTCGGCGGCTGGGCCACGGCGACCGACGGGTCGGCCAGGAAGGCGTCCCACGCTTCGGCCGAAGTCAGGATGGGCACGCTCTCGCGCGCCGGCGAGATTTCCACCGGCACATAGCCCGACTTCAGGCCGATCACCTCGCCGCTGTCGCCGACGTAGACGTTCTGGCGTGAGCCTGGCCCGACAATCGATAGCTGCGTACCGCCGACGTCAACGGTGCGCATATAGCTGACGGAGTATTGCGTCGGGTTCGTCGCCAGGGGCCGGCGCAGATCGGCCGTCTCCGGCGAGGCCGCCTCACTGGCCGATTCCAGGTAAACCGTCGGCGGAATGTTGCCGTTGAACTCAAAGACGCCGGGCAGGTTGTCGTGGGCGGCCAGGAAGGAGTGAACCAGGCCGGCGGCCCGCTCGGCCGATTCGGGCAAGGTGCGCGGCCGTTCCGGGTCTGTCCACAGCTCGCCGAGGTCCTGGTAGTAGAACGCGCCTGTCCGGGCGTCGATGCGCACCTGCTTCTCGTCATCGTCGCCGCCGACCATGTAGAAGGCCGAACCGTCGGGCGCGGCCAGAATCTCCGAGTCCAGGCCAAACGACTGGCCAATGTTGCGGATGTAGTCCTCGTTGACCTCGCGCGGCCGGACCAGGAAGACGGGCAGTTCCTGGAACTCCTCGGTGATCTGCACCGGCGGTGGCGTGCCGGCGACGTGGTCCCAGTACCAGTAGAGACCATTATAGGTCGGGTCGGGGCTGACATAGCCCTGACCCCAGATGTAGTCGTTGTAGTTGTCCAGCTCCTCGGCCAGGACGCGGGCGCGCACGCCGCTGGGCTGCTGATCGTCGGTAGCCGTGAACCACGCCTGGGTGACGGTCTTGGCCCCGTGGCCGAATATCCACCAGCCCTTGGCGCGCATCTGATCGCCCCAGGCGCCGCCATCGCCGGGGTAGACGACGTACATGGTGTTGGCGAAGCCGAGCATCAGGTGCAGGCCGTCAAAGGTGGTATACCAGTAGGCGGCGCTGTTGTCGTCGAGGACACTGCACGAATCCCAGGCCAGCCACTCCAGGTCATCATCGCCGAAGGCGTGATAAGCCTCGCCGGGCGACAGGTGCAGGTCGTCGTGATTGGTGCTGTAGTAGACCGAACTGAGGTTCTTGCTCCAGAAGCTATCCCACGTGCCGGAGCCGTGGGTGGCCATCAGGCCCAGATCGACGGTGTCGATCCAGATATGCTCCGTGCCGCCACTGGCGGCGCCCTTGAAGTCCTCTTCCCAGGCCAGGCTATTGCCCCAGAAGAAGCGCTGCAGCCAGCCGGCGTCCAGCAGTTCGCCGCGCAGGCCGTTGGCCGAGTAATACCAGTTGGCACGGTCGTCGGCCGTGCCCGGCCAGTCGGTGATCCATTCGATGCCGAATTCGGCTGTGCCGCCGTCGTCGAGGGTGGCATCCGCGCCAGTGGGCGCTTGTGGCCGCTCCTGCTCTGCTCCAGAGACAAAGGCCATGCTGAGCGCCAGACTCAGTAGCGCCAAACAAACAGCCAGCAACCTGCGGGTAGACCAGCCATTGCCGTGCATCCTGAAACCTCCATTGTCTGCAAGTAGGTAGTGTCCCTGCGAAATGGCACCTTCGCAGAGACCCGGACAACCTCTAAAGAGCGGCAACTCGCGTGGCGTAGCGGGGGACGCGATGAGGGGAGGATGGCGCCAGTGGGCTACCGGACGGACTGTAGGGCAGGATAGCATATCGCCGCTGGCCATGTCAATAGCCGTCTAGGACTGTTGTTATGCTTCAGCGAATCTGACACCCCTTAAGGAAAAAGCGAAAATGTCACCCACACGGACAAGGTGACATTGAACATGGGCAACGGCCCGGCGACGCGCGCGTC
>JAIBAS010000083.1 GCA_019695075.1 Promineifilum sp.
GCGCGGTAGCCGGGCGCGTAGGCGGGGTGGATGCCCATGTCGCGCGCGCCCTGGCCGTTGGCGTGCCGGCCGACGGCCACCAGGCCGTTGTTCAGCCGCCCGGCGAAAGGCTGCGCCTCCTCGCTGCGCTTCAGCAGCAGCAGGTTGGCCAGCATCCGCGCCAGAGCGTCGGTCTGGTCATAGCTCAGTCCCTCGGCCCCGTAGAAGATGACCAGGTTGTTGGCCTCCATGAGGGCGTTGGCCATCGCGCCGGATTCATCGGCCGGCGCGTCGCCGGTATCGACGTGGGCCAGGGCCAGCAGCTCGCGCACGGCTGTCGGCGCTGTGCCGTTCTGGTAAGTGCGGACAAAACGGGCGTAGGCGTCGAGGCGTGTCGGCCGGGCGTTGAGCACGACCAGCGTCGCGCCGCGCTCGGTGGCCTGCTTGACGCGCAGCCACCACACCGGCGCTTCCTCGTGCAGGTCGGCGGCGACGACGAGGATGGCGTCGCCGCGCCCCAGGTCTTTCAGGTTGCTGCCGCGGGCCAGGCCCACGCGGGCGACCACGTCCGCGCCGGCCAGCCGCCGCTCGGCCAGGTCGATGTTGCCGCTGCCCAGCCCCTGACGGAAGAGACGCTGGAACTGGAAGTAGTCCTCGTTGCTCAGCCGGTCGCCAGCCACGCCGGCGACGGCGTCCTTGTGCTGTTGCAGCCGCCCGGCGACGAAGTCGAGGGCGTCATCCCATGACACCGGCTCCAGCCGGCCATCGCGGCGCACCAGCGGCTGCGTCAGCCGGTCGGGGTGGTCGGCGAAGTGGTGGACAAAGCGGCCCTTGTCGCAAATCCAGATCTCGTTGACGGCCTCGTTCTGGCGCGGCATGATGCGCTTGATGACGTTCCGGCCGCCGCTGGCCGCCTCGCGCCGCGTGCTCATGGTCAGGTTGCAGCCGACGGGGCAGTGGGTGCAGACACTGGCCACGGGGTTTAGCTCCCACGGCCGCGCGCCAAAGCGGAAGTCGGCCGTCGTCAGCGCGCCCACGGGGCAGATGTCGGTCGTGTTGCCGCTCCAATAGCTGTCGAAGCCGGGGTCGGAGAAGGTGACGATCTCCAGCCGCCGGCCGCGGTTGTGGAAGCCGATGACCGGGTCGCCGACGACCTCGGCCTGGAAGCGGGTGCAGCGGGCGCACTGGATGCAGCGCTCGCGGTCGAGGGTGATCAGGTCGCCCAGCGGCACGTGCTTGGCCAGCTTGAGCTTTTCGGTGAAGACCATGCGGCTCTCATCGCGGCCGTAGGCCATGGTCAGGTTTTGCAGTGGGCACTCGCCGCCCTTGTCGCAGACAGGGCAGTCGAGCGGGTGGCTGGTCAGCAGGAACTCGACGATGTCCTCGCGGGCATCCTTGACCGGCACGGTGGCCGTGCGCACGACCATGCCCTCGCTGACCGTCACGGTGCAGCCGGTTTGTAGCCCCTTACCGAAGTTGAGCCGGGGCGAGCCGTCGGCGTTCAGCGCCGGCTGGCCCGTGGCCCGGTCGATGACCGGCACACCGATCTCCACCAGGCACATACGGCACATGCCCACCGGGGTCATCTTGGGGTGATAGCAGAACACCGGGATGTCGATATCGACTTTCTTCGCGGCATCGACGACCAGCGTCCCCTTGGGCACGGCCACGGCCACGCCGTCAATTGTCAGGTTGACCAGATCACTCATGTGATTCCTCTTCAGCGCTCGACGAACCTAGCCAATGGCCACGGGAATGCTCGCCCGCGCGGCCTGGTGGGCGGCGCTGCTGACTTTGGCCTTGTACTCCGGCAGGAAGTGGCGAATGGACGACAGCACCGGGCTGGTGGCGAATTCGCCCAGGGCGCACAGGCACTTGCCGGTCATGTTGTTGGCCACGCTCTCCAGCAGCTTGATGTCGGCCTCCGTGCCGTGGCCCGCGTAGATGCGGTGCAGGACTTGCTCCATCCAGTAGGTGCCCTCGCGGCAGGGGGTACATTTGCCGCACGACTCATGCCGGAAGAAGTGGATCATCTTCAGCGCCGCCCAGACCATGTCGGTCGTCTCGTCCATGACGATGACCGAGGCCGAACCCATGACCGAGCGGAAGGGCGTCAGGCCGTCGTAGCTACACGCGGCATCGAGCGCGTCCTCGGTGATGATCGGGCCGGAGCCGCCGCTGGGCAGAATGGCCTTGAAGCGTTTGCCGCCGCGAACCCCGCCGGCCATCGCCAGCAGTTGCCGGTAGGTCGTGCCCAACGGCACTTCGTAGTTGCCGGGGTTGGCCACATGGCCGCTGATGCAGACGATCTTGTTGCCGGGGCTGTCCTCGGTGCCCATTTGCTTGAACCAGTCGGGGCCGTTGACGAGGATGGCGGGCACGTTGGCCAGCGTCTCGGTGTTGTTGACCACGGTCGGCTTGCGGTAGAGGCCCTCGACGGCCGGGAAGGGCGGTTTCGACCACGGCTGGCCCAGGTTGCCGGCCAGAGACTGGATCAGCGCCGTCTCTTCGCCACAGATGTAGGCCCCCGCGCCGAAGTGGGTGTAGAATTCGATATCGACCTCGCTGCCCAGGATGCCTTTGCCGACGATGCCCGCGGCGCGGCACTCGCGCAGCGCGTCCTCGAAGGCGTAGGACGCATCCATGTACTCGCCGCGGATGTAGTTGAAGACCATCCGCGCGTTGACCGCGTAGGCGGCGATGAGCGCGCCCTCGATGATCTGGTGCGGGTTGCGCTCCATCAGCTCGCGGTCCTTGAACGTGCCCGTCTCCGACTCGTCGGTGTTGATGAGGACGTAGGTCTCCGGCGCGTTCTTGGGGATGAAGCTCCACTTCAGGCCGGTGGGGAAGCCCGCGCCGCCACGGCCGCGCAGGTTCGACGCCTTGACCAGATCAATGACCTCGGCCCGGCTCATGCCCAGCGCCTTCTTCAGCCCCTCATAGCCGCCGTTGTCCTGGTAGACCGACAGCTTGTGCAGGTCGTCAATGTCGCGATGTCGCAGCAGAACGTGTGCCATAACGTTTCCTCAGAAGGATGAAGGATGAGGGATGAAGGATGAATTCATCCTTCATCCCTTATCCTTCATCTTTTATCTCTCATCCCTCCACGTAGCCAATGATGCGCTCGACGACGGACGGCTCCGTATCGCCGGCGGCCGCCTTGGCTCGCAGCTCGGCGATGAGCGCCTCGAACTTGGTCTCGTCGAGGTTCTCATAGAACTTCAGGTTGCACTGGAGCATCGGCGCGCGGTCGCAGCCGCCCAGGCACATGACCGTCTTCAGCGTGAACAGGCCGTCGTTGGTCGTGCCCTCCACGGGCACATCCAGCTTGCGCGAAGCCATCTCCACGAAGTCGTCCGCCCCGCGCAGGGCGCAGGCCAGGTCGTTGCAGATCTCCAGCACATAGCGGCCGGTCGGCTCCTCGTAGAACAGCGAGTAGAAGCCGGCCAGCGACAGCACGTGCGTCGGGTCCAGGCCGAGGATGCCGGCCACGTCGCGCATGGCTTCGTGGCTCATGTAGCCGTACTCGTTCTGGGCCAGGTGCATCAGGTGCAGCACGGCCGACTTCTGGTCCGGGAAGCGGGCCAGCAGCGCGTCGATTTCGGCAGCGTATTTGTCTCGTAGCACGGTCCTCTCCGGAGAAGGAGTTAGGGATTAGGGGCTAGGGATTAGGGATTAGCCAGAGCGCCCTTTCCCTAATCCCTAACCCCTATCCCCTAGTCCCTATCTATCAATCTCACCCAACACAATATCGATCGAGCCGATGACGGCCACCAGGTCGGCCACGAAGCGATTCTTGGCCATGAGCGGCAGCGCGGCCAGGTTAACGTAGGACGGCCCGCGGAAGTGGACGCGCGCGGGCTTGTTGGTGCTGTTGCCGCGCAGGTAGCAGCCGATCTCGCCGCGCGGCGACTCGATGACCTGGTAGACGTAGCCGTCGGGGGCAATGAAGCCCTCCGTCCACAGCTTGAAGTGGTGGATGACGGCTTCCATGCTGCGGCCGAGTTCGGCCCGCGGCGGCGGCACGATCTTGTGATTGTCGATGTTGACCGGCCCCTTGGGCAGCCGGTCCATGGCCTGACGGATGATGCGCAGGCTCTCGCGCATCTCGCGCATGCGGCAGCGGTAGCGGGCGTAGACATCGCCCACTTGCTCCACGGGCACGTCGAACTCATATTTCTCGTAGCCGGCGTAGGGCATGTCGCGGCGGTTGTCCCAATCGACGCCGGAGCCGCGCAGGCTCGGCCCGCTGAGGCCCCAGGCGATGGCCTGTTCGCCGCTGATGACGCCGACGTCCTTGGTGCGCGCCAGGAAGATGGGGTTGCGGTCGAGCAGGGCTTCGTAGTCGGCGATCTTGGCCGGGAAGAAATCCAGGAAGTGGCGCACGGCCGGCTCGAACTCGTCGGGCACGTCGCGCCACAGGCCGCCGGGGCGGAAGTAGCTGACCATCATGCGCTGCCCGGCGACCATCTCGTAGATGTCGAGAAGGTACTCGCGCTCGCGGAAGCAGTAGAGGAAGACCGACATGGCCGCCAGGTCGAGGGCGTGCGTGCCCAACCAGACCAGGTGGCTGCTGACGCGCGACAGTTCGGCCAGAATCACGCGGATGACCTGCGCCCGCGGGGTGATGTCGATACCCAACAGCTTCTCCACGGCCATGATGTAGGCCATGTTGTTGGTCATCGGCGAGAGGTAGTCCATCCGGTCGGTCATGACCAGGGCCTTGGTGAAGGTCTTGGCCTCCATGTTCTTCTCGACGCCGGTATGGAGGAAGCCGATGTCGGGGGCCACGTTGACGACCGTCTCGCCGTCCAGTTCCACCAACAGACGCAGCACGCCGTGGGTACTGGGGTGCTGCGGCCCCATGCTCAGCAGCATGTGCTCTTCGGCGTCGAGGATTTCCATCCCCGTGCCGAACTTGGCCCGGATTTCCTCGACGCTGAGTTCTCGAACGGTGTCGGATGCCTGGGGCATTCGTTGAGCCATGGTTGCTCCTGTTGAACAGTGGTCAGACCTCAGAGGTCTTCTTAGACCTCTGAGGTCTCAGAAGACCTCAGAGGTCTCAATGGCCACTCTATTCCTTCGCATACGGCTTTTTGGCGTCGATCTCCTGCCAGTTGAATGAGAACTGCACCTCCTCATAGCCGAGGGGGTAGTCCTTACGCAGGGGGTGGCCCTGCCAGTCCTCCGGCAGGAAGAGGCGGCGCAGGCTGCCGTTGCCGGCAAAGCGCACGCCCATCAGGTCCCATACTTCCATCTCCAGCCACGTGGCGATGGGCCACAGCTCAGCCATCGTCTCCGGCCCGTCGTCGGGGTCATCGACCCAGACGCGCAGGCGCAGGCGGTGCTTGTGGGGCAGCGACAGGAGGTGGTAGCTGACGGCGAAGCGCGGGTAGTCGGGCAGATAGTCGTCGGCGACGATGTCCGACAGGAAGTTATAGCGCAGCGCCGGGTCGTCGCGCAGCACGCGGCCGACGTCCTTGATGCGCTTCTTGGGCACGATCAGCGTCCGCTCGCCGCGGAAGTCGCTGACGGACTCCACCACGCCGGGCAAGTTCTCGTTGAGGATCTTGACTGCCAATTCGTCGCGCGTCATGTTAGTTCCACTTATCCAGCGACTCGCCGCGGATCTTCTCGTGCAGGGTCATGATGCCGTTGATGAGCGCTTCCGGGCGGGGCGGGCAGCCGGCGACGTAGACATCGACCGGGATGACCTCATCGACGCCCTGCACGATGGCGTAGTTATTGAAAACGCCGCCGCACGAAGCGCAATCGCCCATGGCGATGACCCACTTGGGGTAGGGCATCTGGTCGTAGAGGCGACGGACGACGGGGGCCATCTTGCGGCTGACGCGGCCGGCGACGATCATCAGGTCCGATTGTCGCGGCGACGGCCGGTTCAACTCCATGCCAAAGCGCGAGGCGTCGTAGTTGGCCGCCTGCGCGCCCATCATCTCGATGGCGCAACAGGCCAGGCCGAAGAGCATCGGCCACATGGAGTTGGTGCGGCCCCAATTCACAACATCTTCCAGGCGATAGGTGACGACGCCCAGGTTGCCCAGCTTTTGCTCTATTCCCATTCGAGGACTCCTTTGCGCCACACCCACAGGTCGCCCAGAATGAACATGACCATGAAGATGAGCATGGCAGCCAGACCGAAATAGCCCAGATTACGGAAGGTGACGGCCCAAGGCACAAGTAGGATGATGTCGACGTCGAAGAGGATGAAAAGGACGGCGATGCGGTAGAACTTGACCGGCAAGCGGCGCTGCGCCTCGCCGATGGGCGTCATGCCCGATTCGTAGGGGGCCAGCGCGCGGCTGCCCAGGCGCTTCGGCCCCAGGCTGATGGACAGGATGGGCAGAAGCAGGGCAAAAAACAGGGCCACGCCCAGCAGGACGGCGATGGGGATGTATTGAACGAGATTCGGTTCCATTCTCACGCCCTTTTTTCGTAATTATCTTCGTCCGGCGCGGACGCGCCAATATAACACGAACGGCGAGGCGACAGGAGCAGCAATCGGAGACAAGACCCGCGCCAATGCGTGAATTCTATCACAAGAGAGATGAAAACATAGAAAAGGGATTCGTCTTTGCGGGGGCAGGGTGGCGCGTGGAGTTTACACCCGCCGGCCATATCGCTAGACTAGGGCGCAAGCCAATGAACAGCCAACCCATCCCCCTCCTGTCCTGGCGCGAGGCCGTCCGCGCCGCCATGTACGACGCGACCCTGGCCGAACTGCGCGGCCGCCACGGCACGGCCGACGTGTCCTTCAACTACCGCTGGGAGCACGTGACGGCCGTCGTGGCCCTGGCCCTGCGGCTGGCCGAGCTGACCAGGGCCGACGCCGAGACGGCCGAGGCCGCGGCCTGGCTGCACGACATCTGCAAGTTCAGCGACGGCGAGCGCCACCCCATCGCCGGGGCCGCCTACGCCCGCGCCTTCCTGCCCACGACCGACTTCCCGGCCGGCAAGATCGACGCCGTGGCCGACGCCATCGCCGACCACATGGGCCTCTGGCGCGACGAGCCGCTGACCGTGCTGGAGTCGCAAGTGCTGTGGGACGCCGACAAGCTGGCCAAGATCGGCCTGACGGCCGTCTTCCACTGGACGGGCGGCTCGCTGGCCGGCAGGCGCCCGCACACGCTGGCCCAACTCATCCACCGCGCCCGCGCCAACGACTGGATGCCGCGGACGGTCGCCAGCATGCACACCGCCCCCGCCCGCCGCGCCGCCCGCGCCCGCCTGGCGGCCTACTTCCA
>JAIBAS010000644.1 GCA_019695075.1 Promineifilum sp.
CACGCCCGCGACGCGCCCGGCGGGCAGGCGGCTGAACTCGGGCGCGTCCAGCCGTTGGACGGGGGCGATCTCGGCCGTGACGATGCCGCCGCCGACGGGATACCAGCCCCAGCGCGCCAGCTTCAGCGTGAACGTCGCCCCCATGCGCGCGAAGACGGGCCGGGCGACGCGGTCGATGGTGTGGAATGGCGGACTCATCGGCACGGCCGTGCCGCCGCGCAGGGTGACGTGCGTCGGCCCGCCGGCGAACAGCAGCGGCCAGAGGACGGTCTGGAAGATGAGCATCACCGCGCCGGCCGAGCCGCCCTGGGCTGCGTCGGTCACGTCGAAGGTGTAGCGGCCCGGCTGCGGCGGCATGGCCGGGCGGAACTCCAGCGTGCGCGAGTCGATGGCGTCGCCGCTGAGGGCCGCGCCGCAGAGGCGGGCCACGGCGCGGACGGCGGTCAGGTGTTGCGGGCGCAGTCCCGGCTTGGCGCGGTTGGCGCGCACGTGGGTCAGCCGGAAGGGCCGGCCGGTCAGCGCGGCCAGACTGAGTGAGGTGCGCAGGACCTGGCCGCCGCCTTCGCCCATGCGGCCGTCGATGGTGAGCATGGGCGGATGATCGCTCGTTCGCGGTGGGGGGGCAAGCGGTTGAGCAGGAAAAACCTCAGAGGTTTCAGAAAACCTCTGAGGTTTGACATGCAGGCGGCCAACACAAAGCCCCGCCGGAGCGGGGCTTTGCTACAGAGACAGGAGAATGAAGCCTTAGGCCGTGGCCCCGAAGGCCACGAAGACCGACTGCACCAGGATGTGCAGGTCAAGGCCGATGGACCAGTCGCGGACGTAGCGCGATTCCAGTTCGATGCGGTCGTCAACGCGGCGGCTGTGGCCGCTGACCTGCCACAGGCCGGTCAGACCGGGCTGGACGCTGCAATAGCCGTCGATGCGATGGCCGAACTTGAGCAACTCGGCGCGGGTCATCATGCGCGGGCCGACGAGCGACATGGTGCGGTTCAGGACGTTGAACAGCCGCGGCAGCTCGTCGAGGCCGTAGCGGCGCAGGAAGCGGCCGACGCGGGTCAGGCGCGGGTCGCTCTCGATGTCGCCCTGGAGCACTTCCATCCACTGGCTGCGGTTGGCGATGAGCCGGTCGTTGCCGTCGATGTACATCGTGCGGAACTTGTAGGCGTCGAACTCGCGCCCATTGCGGCCGACGACGCGGCGGCGGTAGAGCACCGGGCCGGGCGAGTCGAGCCGGATGAGGACGGCGAAGACCAGCAGCAGCGGGGCGATCAGGATCAGCGTCGGCAGGGTCAACGCGTAGTCCAGGCCCAGCTTGACCAGGCGGTTCATGCGCCGCGCCATCGTGGGGGAGAAGGAATCGAGCTTGTTGGTTGCTGGAGCCTGAATCATGTCTTTATCCCAGGCACATCCGCGGGGCAGCGCCGATGTGCCTAGGGATAGTCTAGGCCGGCTCGCTTACGAAAAAACTTACGAAAACTGACGGTGTTTGTGTCCTGTGAGCAGTGTCGTGTGGCGTAGAAAAGGTGGCTGTTAGCCGGTGTACTGAAAAGCTGTGGCGCAGTTAACACCGTTTCACCCCGGTTCGGTGTACCCTGTCATTAGGGAAAGTAGACCTTACTTCACCCACCGCCTGGTCTTGAGCCACCGGGCGACGCGCCCCGCCGTGGGGCAACCGGCCATGTTCCCCACGCTGCGCCCCGCTCCCCGACCGAGCCAGGCGATCGCTGAACGGTAGCCGACGTGCTCTTCGAGCACGCCCTGCCTTTAGTCCGCGTGTGGCGGACGGGAGCTAAACTCATGTACCGCAGACCATTCGTGATGATCGTTGTCCTGCTGGCGCTGGCGTTGGTGGGCAGTGCAGCGGCGTTGGGCGAAAGCCAGCCGGCCGCGAACACCTATGTGGGCACGCTGACCATTGTCCATAGCGACCCGCAGAACCTAGCCGCGCCGCCAATCGAGCAGTTCTACCTCAGCAACGACGAGGGTACGACACTGGAACTGCTTGTTGGTGGTCTGAACCAGGCGACTACTGACCTTTACGATCTGGTTGGCCAAACTGTCACCGTCACCGGCGAAGCAGCGGCAAGTGCGTCAACAGCCGGCCGCGCCGGCGATGCTCTGCCTGTGCTCACGGTGGCATCCATCCAGGCCGCGTCTGGCCCACTGAGTACCGCGCCGGCACTGACCGGTAATATCAAGTGGCTAAGTATTGGTTGTAAATTCGCCGACGTGGCCGCCGAGCCACGCGACATGGCCTACTTCCGTGGCATGTACGCTTCGACCTACCCGGGGCTTGACTACTACTGGCGCGAAGCATCGTACGGAGCGATGAACGTCGCGGGTAGCACGGCCGTTGGCTGGTATACCCTGCCCAAGCCGAAAAGTGCCTACCAGATCGATTCCTTTCAACTGAAGTGGGATGAGTTATTCATGGACTGCGCCGCTTTGGCCGATCCTGAGGTCAACTTTGCCGAGTACTACGGCGTACACCTGATGCTGAATAGTAGCGCCCACTGCTGCGCGACGTCTACCCTAGTAAATGGCGTAACACTTGATAATGTTACGAAAACATGGCCTGTGGAATTCATCCCGCCCTGGGGGTATACCGACATTGCCGTCACCCAACACGAGATGGCCCACGGCCTGGGCCTGCGATGGCACTCCTACTCTGGCGCGAATGCCTACGGAAACCCCTGGGACGTGCTAAGCGATGATATGTATGGTTGCGGGCCTCGTGACCCGGTCTATGGCTGTATCGGTCAGCACACTATCATGTACAACCGTGATTACCTGGGTTGGATTCCAAGTGAGCGCAAGGTCATCGTTGGACCTGGTGTCACGACACTGACATTGGAGCGGGCCACGCAGCCTCCACCAACCGGTTACCTGATGGCTGTCGTGCCCATCGACGGCTCCAGCAGCCACTACTACACCATCGAAGCCCGTCAGAAAATTGGTTACGACACAAAATTGCCCGGGGCCTCAATGGTCATCCATGAGGTTGGCGGTTATCAGAGACTACAGCTTATGGATGCCTCCGCGGCGGCCGGGCAGCATGAACACTTCTGGGTCGTTGGGGATACGTGGTACGCGCCAGTCGGCAACATCAGCGTTCACCTCGATGCGGCCACCGCCACCGGTTTCACCGTGACCGTCAACACGCTGTGGGAACTTCATACGGTCATACTCGCGCCCACCGGCGACACGACGCTGGATCAGGCAGCTCCCAATACGAACTACGGCCTCGATCCGGTTCTGCGGATAGAAGGGTCTTACCTGAACTCGAACGGAACGACGAAAGCCCTGTTTCTCAGATTTAACCCTACTCAGTTGCCGTCTCGAATTACCCGCGCTCGACTTAAGCTGTTTAGTGTTGGCGCCATCGACGGTAGCCGACTTGAGGTCGTAACCGCCTATAAGAACGGCGCGGGTTATGGAGGCCCGTGGGATGAACAGACCCTGACCTGGTATGAGTTCAGAGATCAGGGCTGGTGGTTTCCTGTCGGAGTCTCGTCGGTTTATCGGCCAACGACTTCCGGGCCGGATTGGTTTGAGTTCGATATTAGCGGGTTCATGGCGGTTAACGGCGTTGAGACGGTCAACGCCCTTTTGGTGGATGACTTTCGTGATTACCCGTTGAAATCCTTTAGCAGCCGCGAGGGATCGCGCCCGCCGCAGTTGATCGTCGACTACCTCGTCTCGACCCAAGCGCCCACCACGACGACTTTCCCGCCCACCAACGACGCCACCGTCAGCCAGGTCAAGCCCAAGCTCATCTCCGGCGGCAAGCCGACGTTGCAGGTGAAGGACGCGGCCAAAGACCTCAACGCCTACGTCAAGTTCAACGTCACCGGCCTGAGCGGCACGGTGCAGAGCGCCACGCTGCGGCTGTGGGTCACCAACGGCGGCCCCGACGGCGGCCGTGTCTACGCTACCTCGCCCTTCTACCCCGGCACGACCACCCAATGGTTGGAAACGGGACTGAAGTGGAGCAACGCGCCAACCATCGCCGGAACACCGCTCGATGCCGCCGGCGCGATCACTGCCGGGCACTGGATCGAACTGGACGTGACCGGCGCGGTGACAGGCAACGGCCGGGCCAGCTTCGCCCTGACCAATGACAAGGCGGATCTGATCGTCTATAGCAGCAAGGAAGGGGCGCACGCGCCCGAACTGGTCATCGTAACGCAGTAAAGTTGTAGGGCGGGTTGCCAACCCGCCCTACACGGCTGTGGCAATGGCCGTGAAGAGCAGCACGGTCATGGCGCAGATGACGTTGAGACGCAGGAAGCGCGCTTCGCGGGCGGCCAGCCGCTCGCGTTCGGCCGCGGCCATTTCCGGCTGCGCCTCGGCCAGCAGCGCCAGCCGGGTCATGGCCGGGTAGAGGCCGAATTGCAGCGCGGCCGTCAGGACGACCATGCCGACGTAGGCGATGTGCTTCAGCAGCATGGCCCAGGCCCAAATGCTGTCGATGGCCAGGAAGCCGTGGTAGTTCTCGTCGTTGGTCATTTGGACGAAGCCGGTGATGAGCAGCAGGATGAGCGCGGCGTTGACCCAGGGCAGGAAGCGCTTTTGTAGCGCGAACCACTGATTGGCCGACAGCGTGCCCTGGCGCAGCGCCGGCCAGGCGATCAGGGCCATCAGGGCGATCCCCCCCAGCCAGACAACCGTCGAAAGCAGATGAACCCAGTAGGACGCGGCCAGAAGCCAGAATGTCATGTGTCTCTCCTTAGGGGGTAGGGGCTAGGGAAGAGCGCTCTTCCCTAGCCCCTAGTCCCTAAAACCTAGCCCCTACTCTTTCGGCATGTCCCTCAGCGCATCATACGCCGGGCGCGGCGTGCCGTCGGGCAAGACGATGGCCCACCACCATTGCTCGTTCTCCGGCGTCCACTCCCAATCGGCGATGTAGATCGTCGTCATCAGGCCGACCCAGGGCCGCCAGTGCGCGGCGGCGTATTGGTAGGCGCGCACGAGGTAGGCGGCCTGCGTCGCCTCGTCCACGGCGTGCCAGGCGTAGTCGGGGTTGACCTTGTCGGTCGTCCAGCCCAGCTCCAGGATAGCCACTTGCTTGCGGCCGTCGCCGTTGGCTACCATCAGGGCGCGCATGTCCTCGACGTGGCGGAAGGCGAACCAGCGCCCGCCGCCGTACTCCTCGGCCTCGGCCTCGGCCGGGCTTAGCTCGGGCGGCGCTTTGTAGCCGGGGGCGTTGACGCCCAGTACGTCGAAGTAGGCCGCCGCGCCGGCGTCGTACATCCCTTGCAGGAAGTTGGTGTCGGGCATGGCCGCGGCGCTGTTGGTGCCCGTGGGGGCCAGCCCGGCGGAGACGACGATGGCGTCTGGGTCGGCGGCCTTGATAGCGGTGTAGCAGGCTCGCAGCAGGGCGGTGTAGGCCACGGGGTCGGGCGGGCGGTTGCCCCACTCGCGAGTCAGGTTCGGCTCGTTCCAGACCTGGTACGCACCGATGCGCCCGCGGTAGCGCGCGGCCACCGCGCCGCAGTAGTCGCCGAAGTCGGCCACGTCGCCGGGCGGGCCGTTCTCCTGCCACTGGTTGTCGGCCGGCTCCGACCAGTAGGGCTGCTGGTCGAGGCGAACGATGAGCTTCAGCCCGGCGCGCTCCGTCTGCTCAACGATGTAGTCGGTGCGATACCAGTCGAATTGCCCTTTCTCGATGCCCTCGACCTCGCGCCAGGGGAACTTCTGCTTGACCCAAGTGAAGCCCATATCCTGCACCAGCCCCAGGTCACGCAGGGCCGTGTCCGGCTTCCACCACATGAAGACGTGGATGCCGTAGTCGGGCGAGGGGAAGGACATGACCACCGGCTCATCGCCCATCAGGTCGGTGGGCAGGGGTGTGGCCGTCGGTGGGGTCGTCGGCGTGGGCGTTGATTGCGCCAGGGACGCGCAGCCGGCCAACAAGGCCAGGGCGAGCAGCAAGAAGAGGCGCATTGGGGGGTGTTCAGTATCCAGTATTCAGTATCCAGTATTCAGTATCCGGTAGGTCAGTGGATCAGTAGGTCAGTGGCTTGTTCGTCGGCCCCTGCCATTGACGCACTGTCCTACTGACCCACTGAATACTGGATACTGTAGACTGACTACCGCTTACGGATTCTTAGGCATGTCCGCCACCGCGCCATAGGCGGGGCGGGGGATGCCGGCCGTGTCGATGATGCTATAAGGCACGGGGTCGTCGGTCGGGCCGCCGCCCTTGTTGCCAAAGTCGAAGTTGAACAGAAAGGCCAGCCAGACATCGCCGGAGTCGTGCATCTGCTGGAACGCCTGCACGACGTAGGTGGCCTGCTCCTGCAGGGTGTTGTCGAGGGCGAACTCGAAGCCCGTCGGGTACTCGCTGTAGCCCTCGGCGCTGGCCCAGCCGAACTCCGTCACGCACAGCTTCTTGTTGGGGTCGATGGCCTGCACCTTCTGGGCGTAGGTGTCGAGCGTCGTCTTGAAGCTCCACGAGTGGTGGGGATTGTCAAACGGCCCGCGGAAGCCGGCCGAGGCCGCTTCGGCGGTGCTGCCGGCGGCGTCGTAGGTCACGTCCGGGGCGATGTTGTAGCCGTTGTGGTGCGCGCCGACGCAGTCGGCGTAGTTGAGCATGCCGGCGGCCAGGGCGCGGTCGAGGTACTCGAAGTCATCGGCCCACTTGATCCAGTCGCCCGTGCCCGTGGGCGAGAGCGCGCCGCTGATGACGATGATGTTAGGGTCTTTGGCCTTGATGGCGTCGTGGGCCACCTGCAGGAAGCGGACGTAGTCCTCCGGGCTGATGCCGTTGGCGCTCGTCCACTCGCGGTCGAGGTTCTGCTCGTTCCAGACCTCAATGGCGTCGATCTGCCCCGGATGGCGGTCGATCATCTCGCCCAGGAAGCGGGCGTACTCGTTGTAGTCGTCGGGCGGGCCATTCTCGCCGCCGGCGGCGCGGCTCCAGGCCGGCGCGCCGACGATGCTGACCATCAGGCGCAGCCCGTGGAGGTGGGCCTGCTCGATGACGGCGTCGTAGAAGAACCACTGGTCGCCGTCGCGGTCGGCTTCCACCAGCCACCACTGCACCTGCATCTTAACCCAGTTCATGCCCAGCTGGTCGCGGACGGCCTGCATGGTCGCCGCCGGATCGCCGACGGTGGCGTTGCCGTGAACCTGGATGCCGTAGCCGAACTGGTCGGCCGGCCAGGGGCCGCTGACGGCCGGCTCGACCGTCGGCTGCTCGGCCGGCGCGGCGGCCTC
>JAIBAS010000385.1 GCA_019695075.1 Promineifilum sp.
TGGTCGCCGCCGTGCTCGACGACATGCTGGCCACTAACCAGGCCTGGCTGCCCCAATTCAAGTGATGTCCATCAAGTGATGTCCATGCCCCCTAACCCGCTGCTCCAACACCTCGGCTTCGGCCCCAACGACCGCGTCGTCATCATCCACGTCGATGACGTCGGCATGTGCCACGCTTCGCTGCAAGCGTTCATCGATCTGTGGGACGCGGGGACGATCTCCTCCGGCGCGGTGATGGTTCCCTGCCCGTGGTTCCCGGCCACGGCCGCCTGGGCGCGGGCCAACCCCGGCGTAGACCTCGGCGTTCACGCCACACTCAACGCCGAGTGGGCGGGCTATCGCTGGGGGCCGGTGGGCGCGCGCGACCGCGCCGGCGGCCTGCTGGACGACGGCGGCTACTTCCACAACCTCGAGACGGCCGTCTGGGCCAACGCCGACCCCGCCGCCGCGCAGGCCGAGGTCGATGCGCAGGTAGATATGGCCCTGGCCGCCGGCATCGACGTGACCCACATCGACACCCACATGGGCACGATCACCCATCCGCGCTTCATCCAGGGCTATCTGCAAACGCTGCTGCGCTACCGCCGGCCGGGCCTGCTCCCGCGCCTGACGGGCGAGCAGTTCCTGGCCTACGGCATCACCGACGACCCGGCCGCGGCGGAACTGTTCGCCGGCATGGCCGCCGGGCTGGAGGCCGCCGGCATGCCCCTGATCGACGCCGTGGACTACCTGCCCCTCGACGACCCGACCGACCAGATCGGCCTGGCCAGGCGCAAGCTGGCCGCTCTGCCCCCGGGCATCACCCACTTTCTGATGCACCCGGCCATCGACACGCCCGAACTGCGCGCCATCGCCCCCGACTGGCCCAGCCGCGTGGCCAACTACCAGGCCTTCATCAGCCGCGAGGTGCGCGACTTTCTGCGGGCGTCGGACATCCACCTCATCGGCTACCGGCCATTGCGCGAGTACATGGCCGCGGCCACCATCTGAACGGTCATGGGCTACTACCTGGGCATCGACGTGGGCGCGACCAAGACCCACGCTCTCATCGCCGACGAGGCCGGCCGCTGCCGCGGTTTCGGCGCGGCCGGGCCGGGCAGCTACCAGAGCATCGGCTACGATGGGCTGGCGCGGGTGCTGGGCGAGGCCTTCGCCGGCGCGGCGGGCATGGCCGGCGTCGCCCCAGCCGACATCGTCGCCGCCGGCTTCGGCATTGGCGGCTACGATTGGCCCTCCGACCGCCCCGCCCACTTGGAAGCCATCGCCACGCTGGGCCTGGGCTGTCCGCTCGATGTCGTCAACGACGCCCTCAACGGCCTGCTGGCCGGAACCAGCGCCGGCTGGGGCGTCAACGTCACCGCCGGCTCGTCCAACAACTGCCGCGGCCTTGACCGCGCCGGCCGCGAAGGGCGCATCGTCGGCAACGGCGCGTTCTTCGGCGAGTTCGGCGGCGGCCTGGAGATCGCCCTGCGCGGTCTGCACGCCGTCAACTACGCCTGGATTCGCCGCGGCCCACCGACGGCTCTGACGGCGGCCTACCTGGCCGCCACCGGCGCGCCCGATGTGCTGGCCCTGATGGAGGGGCTATCCTTCGGCCGTTACGCCCTCCAACCCCATCTGGCGCTGGAGGTCTTCGCCGCCGCGTCCGCCGGCGACGCCGCCGCCGCCGACATCCTGCGCTGGGCGGGCGAGGAGTTGGGCTGGCTGGCTGTGGCCGTGCTCCGCCAACTCGACTTGCAGGACGAGGCTGTGGAGGTCGTCCAGTCAGGCAGCGTCTTCCACGGTGGCCCGGCCATCACCGCGCCGATGGAGGCCGTCGTCCGCCGTTACGCCCCGCGCGCCCGGTTCATCCGCCTGCAAACGCTGCCGGTGGTGGGCGCGGTCGTGCTGGCCGTGGCCACGGCCGGCCAATCGCCCTATCCTCTGCGCGACACGCTCATCGCCACCTTGCCGGATGTCTATCTACCGGCGGCCGGCTGACGCCCGGCCGCTAAGGCGATAGGGGTCGCGGTGCGCCGCGTCGCCCGTGGGCCGGCCCGGTCATAACCAGCTACTTCTACAGATAATCAATTGGTAAACACTTATGACTATCAGACAGAAGTTTGGTACTCTCCTAGGATAGGGGGCGAGCCTGGCTCGGCCCATTGGTGGACTCAATACGAATGACCGGCCTGCTGATCCCACGCGGCCAGCACCTTAACCAGGTTAGCAGTCCGTTACCCTTGCGGGAGTAGTGCGAATTATGGATGATCAACCGAACGAGAATCGCCCCAACATCCCCACGTGGGTCTGGATTCTGACGCTCTTCGCCATCATTCTGGGGGTGCAACTCTGGCTCAGCGGTCGCTTCAGCGGCCCGGAGCAGGTCAGCCTGCAGGAAGTGGCCGACTTCATTCGCGACGATAAAGTCGAGCAAATCTCCGTCACCGGCGATCGTCTGCAAGTAACCCTGACCGACGGCCGCACCTTCGGGGCCGTCAAATCGCCCTCCGACAGCCTCATCGAGACCTTCGAGTACTACGGCATCAGCGCCGAAGACCTCAACAACAAGCTGGTCGTCCACGACCAATCAACCTGGAACACGCTGCTTAGCCTGGCCTTCACCATCGGCCCCATTCTCTTGCTGCTGTGGATCTTCAGCCGCAGCTTCCGGCAGATGCAGGGCGGCGGCGGCAACAACATCTTCGGCTTCGGCCGCAGCCGGGCGCGCAACCTGACCGACGCCAACCGGCCAACAGTCACGTTCGAGGACGTGGCCGGCGTGGAGGAAGCCAAGCTGGAGCTGGCCGAGGTCGTCCAGTTCCTGCGCGAGCCGGAGAAATTCGTCCAGGTCGGCGCGCGCATCCCCAAGGGCGTGCTCATGGTCGGCCCGCCCGGCACGGGCAAGACGTTGCTGGCCCGCGCCGTGGCCGGCGAGGCCGGCGTGCCCTTCTTCCACATCTCCGGCTCGGAGTTCGTGGAGATGTTCGTCGGCGTCGGCGCCAGTCGCGTGCGTGACCTGTTCGAGAAGGCCAAGCAGGCCGCCCCATCGATCGTCTTCGTCGACGAGATCGACGCCGTCGGCCGCCAGCGCGGCGCGGGTCTGGGCGGCGGCCACGACGAGCGCGAGCAGACGCTCAACCAGATCCTCGTCGAGATGGACGGCTTCGACAACGAGACCAACGTCATCGTCATCGCCGCCACCAACCGGGCCGACATCCTCGACCCGGCCCTGCTACGGCCCGGCCGCTTCGACCGCAAGGTCTTTGTTGACCTGCCCGACGTCGCCGGCCGCGAGAAAATCCTGGCCGTCCACGCCCGCGGCAAGCCCATCGCCAGCGAGGTCAGTTTCAAGGAGATCTCGCGCCTGACGGCCGGCTTCTCCGGGGCCGACCTGGAGAACCTCATCAACGAGGCGGCCATCTTCGCCGCCCGGCGCAGCAAGCGCACCATCGGCCTGCCGGAGTTCCAGGACGCTTTCGACCGCGTCGTCATGGGGCCGGAACGACAGAGCCGCGTCATGAGCGAGGACGACAAGCTGACCGTAGCCTACCACGAGGTCGGTCACGCCGTGGTCAGCTTCTTCCTGACCAACACCGACCCGGTGCAGAAGATCACCATCGTGCCGCACGGACGCGCCGGCGGCTTTGTCATGTCGCTGCCGGAAGACCGCGCCGTCCACAGCCGCGAATTCTTCGAAGACCAGATCGCTATGGCTCTGGGCGGCCGGGCGGCCGAGGAGCACTTCTTCGGCCGCATCACCACCGGCGCGGCGGCCGACTTGCAACAGGCCACGCGCCTGGCGCGGGCGATGGTCATGGAGTACGGCATGTCCGACCGGCTTGGCCTGCCAACGTATGGCGGCGGCTCCGGCAGCCCCTTCGTCGGCCGGGAGATGGGCTGGTTCGGCAGCGGCCGCGACTATAGCGAGGAAGCCGCCCGCGAGATCGACGCCGAGGTGAAGCGCCTGCTGGATGAGAACTACAACCGCGCCAACACTATCATCGAGCAGAACCACGACCGCATGGTCCATCTGGCGACGACGCTCATCGAGGTGGAAACGCTCGACCGGGCGGCCTTCGAGAAGCTGATGAACGAGATGACGCCCAGCAACGGCCAGATCAGCGCCCCGCCGCTCTCCAGCCCGCAGCCGGCGAAAGCCCTGTAGGCGCGCCAACGAGCATTGGTATCGTCAGGGGCGGGTTCACCACCCGCCCCTTTTGTTTTCGCCCCCGCCAATCCACGCCAGCCCGTCGTTGTCACTGTCCGCGCCCGGTCTATAATCGAGCCTGAACCGCATGAATCAATCAGACGAACCCGTAACCCTGCACCAGGCCGGCCCCGTGCTGACCGTCACGCTCAACCGGCCGGAACTGCATAACGCCCTGAATCCGGCCCTCATCGCCGGGCTGACCCACGCCTTCGCCGAACGCGCCCAGGCCCCCGACGTGCGCGTGGTCGTGCTGACCGGCAGCGGGCGCTCCTTCTGCGCCGGGGCCGACCTGGCGGCCATGCGCGCCGCGGCCGACTATACCTTTGAGGAGAACGTCGCCGACGGCGGGGCCATCTTCGACCTGATGCTGGCCATCGACCGCTGCCCGCGGCCGGTCATCGCCCGCGTCAACGGCCCGGCCATCGGCGGCGGCGTGGGCCTGGTCTGCTGCTGCGACATCGTCATGGCCGTCGAGCGGGCCGTGTTCGCCTTCAGCGAGACGCGGCTGGGCATCGTCCCGGCGGTCATCTCCCCCTTTGTCCTGGCGCGCATCGGCCCCAGCACCGCCCGCGAACTGTTCCTGACCGGCGAGCGCTTCGACGCCCGGCGCGCCCAGGCCATCGGCCTCGTGGGGCATGTCGTCGCCGAGGCGGAGCTGGACACGGCCGTGGCCGAGCGCGTCGGGCAGCTGCTGCAAGCCGCGCCGGGCGCGCAGACCGCCGCCAAAGACCTCATCCGCGCCGTTGCCTTCCAGCCCAAAGAGAGCCTGCGCGAGACCACTGCGGCGACCATCGCCGCCCGCCGCGCCAGCGACGAGGGGCGCGAGGGCATGAGCGCCTTCCTGGAGAAGCGCAACCCGTGGTGGCGGGCGTAGGGCGGTTTGCCAAACCGCCCCACAATCGATGAAGCTCGCCGTTCTCTCCGACATCCACGGCAACTGGCCCGCGCTGGCAGCGACGATGGCCGACATCGACGCCTGGCGGCCCGACCTCGTCCTGGTCGATGGCGACATCGTCAACAGCGGCCCCAGCAACGTCGCCTGCTGGGCAGCAATTCGCGACCGGGCCGCGACCGAGGGCTGGGTCGTCCTGCGCGGCAACCACGAGGAGTACGTCGCCGAGTGGCTGAGCGACACCGGCCCACGCGCCGGCCCCGCCTATGACCGCATCCGGCTGAGCGAGTGGACGTTCCGCCAACTCAACGACAAGGCCGCCGTAGCGGCGATGGCAGCCCTGCCGGAGCGCTGGGACTTCGCCGCGCCCGACGGCGCGCGCCTGTCCGCCCTCCACGCCTCGCGGCTGGGCAACCGGGCGGGCATCTACCCGTTCACGACCGACGACGAGGCCCGCGCCAAGATGATCCCCGGCGCGGCCGTCTTCATCACCGCCCACACCCACATCCCCCACCAGCGCACGCTCGACGGCACGCAGATCGTCAACGTCGGCTCGGTTGGGCTGCCGGGCGACGGCGACGGCCGGGCCAGCTATGCTCGCCTGACGTGGCGGCGCGGACGCGGTTGGACGGCGCAGATCGCCCGCGTCGCCTACGACCGCGCCACGGCCGAGCGCGACTTCTTCACCTCCGGCTTCATCGACGAAGCCGGCCCCGAGGCGGAGATGGCTCTGGTGGAATTCCGCGCCGCCCGTGACGCGCGCACCCGCTGGCGCGCAATCTACGGCGAACAAGTGCTCCGGGGCGAGTTAAGCCTGGCCGCGTCAATCCGACGGTTCTTGCGCGAGACTGAGTTCCGTCCCTTCATGCTCCCGGAGAACGAGGCCAGATCGGCCGTTTGTTAGCTTTTTCACTTATCTGCTTCTCATCTGAGAAAGCCCTATATGTGGCAGGACAGCGGCAAAACAGGGGCATTCCTGACTATTAGGGGCCGGAGGGGGGCGTAAATACTTGCTATTCGCCCTACCCCCGCCTATAATGTGCGTTGAATCTGGAAGAGGAACTGTTTGAGTAGTCTCAACTTGCTGCTGTCCGGAACAATCCTACCCTGGCTGTTAGGGTTGCTGCTGGTGTTCGCCACCGTTGCTTTGTTGCTTTCATTGAAGCTGTGGCGGGCCACCAAGCGGTCGCCCTATTTCTTTATGCGCCAGCAGGCTGCCAAGCGGATGCAGTCGTATCTGTCCATCTGCGCGGTGCTGCTGCTCATGGCCGTCGGGGTGAGTTATTACGGCTGGCGTACCCCCACCGATACGACCCTGCGCATGGCGTTGATTAGCGACGCCAAGCCGGTTTCGGCCGACATCCAGGAGCTGTTCAGCCAGCCCTCGGTCGCCGAGCAGGCCCAGCAGACCGACATGGCCTCCGCCCAAAGCGGCGGCGTGGCCAACTTCTTGCTCAACAGCGACGAGTCGGCCGCTCTCTCCCCCGAACTGCCCGCCATCTATGACAACTACGAGCCGCTGGCCGAGTTGACCGCGGCGACCAAGCTGGGCGAAGTCGTCCTCTCCAACGATGTCACCGGCGAATACGAAGCCATCAACCCGGCCAACGTCTTCGGCGAGGGCTTCTACACCCTCTACGCGACCTTCTCCTACGAGGGCATGGCCAACGGCATGGAGTGGGCCTGGGTCTGGCGGCACAACGGCAAGGTCATCGACGGCGGCAACGAACTGTGGGCCTACGGCGACGACGGCCCCGGCTATATCTACCTCAGTCCCGAAGAGGGCTTCCAGGAAGGCCGCTACTCGTTGGAGATTTGGGTCAACGGCGAGCTTCTCGGCCAGGCCACCGCGACCATGAACGACGCGGCCATCTCGGCCGGCAACTAGCCACCCCGCGCAATCGACAGCGAGCCGGCCAAGCGCCGGCTTTTTTGTTGCCGGCCGCGCCCTAGCCCCGCCCCAGCCGGCGGCGAGCCAGTCCCACCAATTGCCGCAACTCCGCCACTCGCAACAACCAGCAGGCCAGCAGATAGACCAGCCCACCGGCGGCCGTGCCCACCAGCGCGCGCGCCCAGATGGCCCCGGCCGGCAGCAGCGCGACCGCGGCGACGATGGC
>JAIBAS010000291.1 GCA_019695075.1 Promineifilum sp.
CCCGGCCAAGGCCCGCGCCCGACGCTGCCCGCGCTGGTCGCCGACCCCACCGGCCCGGCCATCCACGGCAATCGCGATGCGCCCCTCATCGCCCTGACCTTCGATGCCTGCCAGCGGCCCGACCTGCCGGCCGGCTTCGACGAGGCGCTCATCCAGGTGCTCATCGACACGGGCACGCCGGCGACCCTCTTTCTGGGCGGCGACTGGATGCGCACCCATCCCGACGCGACGCGCCTGCTGGCCGCGCATCCTCAATTCGAGTTGGGCAGCCACGGCTACGCCCACATCGATTTCGCCACAGCCACAGTCGCGGAGATGGCGCCGGAGTTGGAGCAGACGCAGCAGATCATGTGGGAATTGATCGGCCGGCAGCCCCACCTCTTTCGTTTCCCCGGCGGCACGTATACCCCGGAGGCGCTGACCATCGTTGCCGGTATGGGGCTGCGGCCAATCGAGTGGGAGGTTGTCAGCGGCGATCCCGATCCCGACATCACCGCCGAACGGATGATCCCCTGGGTCGTGAACCAGGTTCAGAACGGCTCGATCATCATCATGCACATGAACGGCCGCGGCTGGCACACGGCCGAGGCGCTGCCGACGATCATCGAACAACTGCACGCCGAAGGCTTTCAGTTCGTGACTGTCTCACAACTGTTGGGCGAAGCGCCCCTGCCGCCGACGCCGGCGGCCGTTCCTTAGCCGCCTCAGGGCATAAAGACCGTCCACGTAAAGTCCATCATCTGCAACACGGCCGCGTCTGGCCGCGTCACGTAGCTGACACTGGGCAGCGAAGTGCGCGCCTCGGCCTGATAGACCAGGTCGTAGCTCTGCTCCGGCGCGACGGCCCAACCGAGCCGCGCCCGCAGGTCGGCATCCTCGCGCCACACCTTGCCGAAGCCGCGCACCGGCTGGAACAGCCCCGCCGGCGGGATAATCGACGGATCGCTCTCCGGCATGCCTTCGGCCCACAGGTCGGTTGCGCGGCGCAACTCACCGCCGTCGAGAAAGGCCAGGACCGTGGTCGCGCCGTCGGGCTGCCGCAGCCAGATCATGAAGCCGCGTTCGAAGCGCTGGTAGACGCCGGTCGTCCGCAGCGTCGCCGCCGCCGGGCAGCGCGCCGGCGCGGGCACAAAGAAGTACTCGTGGGCGCAAGGCCAATCGATGTTGACGGTAGCCTGCGCCTCCTGTCCGGTGACGTCGTTCCAGAGGTACAGCGTCATGGGCGGGTTGGGGAATCCGGTTCCGGCCAATTCAACCGTCATCTGGCCGCGGGACATAACCGGCCACCACGGCGCGTAGCGCTCGGTCGTGCCGGCGGCGATGGTGCCGCGCGTCACGCCGAAGCTGTCCCAGGTGAAGGTGACGCGCCGGCCGCCGTCGGGCAGCGGCTCGGCGGTGGCATTGAACAGGTTGACGCCGGCGTTGGCCGGCTTGGGCGGCATCTGTAGCGTGTTGACGATGGCTTGGAAGTGAACCGCGTCGGCGGCCAGGAGCAGCGTGTTGTATGGCGCGTCGGCCACGAAGACGGGCGCGGGCAGATAGGCCAGCAGCGCTGCCTGGATGTGGCCCGTCACCTCAGCCGACGGCCGGATGACCCGCGCCGGGAAGCCGCCGGCCAGCGTCGTCGTCTCAATGGTCGGATTCGTGCCGTAAAGACCGTTGAACGCCTCCTGGCTGGCCGCCAGGTCGATTTCTTGCGGATTCGACAGGAGGCTGACGCGGACGAAGCCATCCGGCCCGGCGATAGAGGGGTATGGCTCGGCCTGCTGAACCGTCCAGTGAGCGGGGTAGCTGAAGCGCACGCCGATTGTGGCGCTGTTGAAGGTTGTCCACGGCGGCGCGGGCGCGGTGGCGGTGGCCGTGGCGGTCGCCGTGGGCTGGGGCAGGCGCGGCACGAAGAGAAGTGCGCCGGCGGGCAGGACGTTGGGGTTGGCCAGGCAGTTGGCGGCGCTCAACTCGGCCACGCTGCTGCCGACGCGCTGGGCGATGCGGAACAGCGTGTCGCCGCGCTGCACGGTATAGACCGGCCAGTCGCTGCGTGGGGCGCAGACGACGACGGGTGGCGCGGTGGCGGTATTGGTGGGGACGGCCGGCACAGTGGTGGTGAGGGCGGCCGTGGGAGTGGAAGTGGCCGGCAGCGGCGCGGGGGTCGCGGTGTTGGTGGCTGTCGCCGGTGCGGTGGCGGCCTGGGGCGTGGTCGTCGCTGTGGCGCTGGCGGCGCTTGTTGCGGGGATCGTCAACTCGGCCACGACGGTGGGGGTTGGCGTCGGCTCCGGCCGGCGGGCGCAGGCAGCCAGCGCCAGGACGGCCAGGGCCAGAAGGGCGAGAGAGATGGAGAGACGCGGGGGTTTCATGCTATCTTTGTAGCATGAAGGTGGGGCAGGTTGCCGGGCGGGAAGGGGGCGAATGGTAGACGGGTAACCTATGAGCTGGGAATGCTTCTTGTAGGGAGGGGTGAGCGCCGGCCGAGAGCAGCTTTGGAGAGGCGCGTATCGCAATCGTAGCCGATCCGTCCCTCGCAACGTGGGTGCTCTTGGTTCACACTGTGTTATAGTGATTTTGGAGCTGTGGAGGATGGGCTAATGTTACACCGAGAAACTACCCTGGCTAAGCTACTCTGTGTCAGCATACCAATCCTCGCGTTGCTGGCGGCCTGCGGTGCAAAAGAAGCTGGTTCATCTGTGGCGCGGGTAGCGACGCCAGAACCAACTGCTGCGTCTGGCCCATTGGCGTCTGCCACTCCGCGACAAGGGACGGCAACAACGGTGCCATTGCCAACGCTCACGCCCGATCCAGTTCAGATCACAGTTGGGCAGCCCACACCATCCGACAACAACACATCTATTGTAATGGTAACGCCTATGTGGGCCTCACAACAAATATTGGATCAAGTGCGCCATTTGCTCATTGAGAATGCAGGGTGTGCGTTACCTTGTTGGTGGGGCATTGAGCCAGGGAAGACCACTTGGGAAGAGGCCAAGGTCATTCTCTCTCCAGTAGCTCTCCAAATCGGTGATCCCCGACGGCTATCGTCCCAAATTGCTTACGACGTATTGATTCCTGTACCTCCCGATGTGTTTCCAACGCAGCTGGAGCAACGGTACGTTGTTCAGGATGGTGTTGTTCAAAGAATGGAAGTCATGCCCGGTGAGCTAGAAGTTTACCAACTATCTGAATTACTCGCCGGGCTTGGTCAACCTGAAGAAGTCTGGATAAAGACGTATGCCCGAAAACGTGAAGGCAGTCTACCCTTCTCAATCGTCTTGTATTACCCCGATCGAGGCGTCCTGGTTGATTTAGGGACCGAGGCTGATGTCGAAAGCAAGTATATCATTGCCTGTCCTCAAGCGGCTTCGGCATCCTATCTGGTTTTATGGTCACCAGAAAAGCTGTTGACTCTCCAGGAAGTGGTAGATGGCACACTGCGGCTGGAGACATTCGAGCGTTGGCAGTATCAAAAATTGGACGCTACAACCAATCTTGATGCTGCTAGTTTCTTTGAGACATTCCTGCCTCCCGACAACGCTAGCTGCATCAGGAGTGAGGCGACGCATTGGCCCATGCCTTAAATGCCAGACCTCAGAGGTTTGCCGCAAACCTCTGAGGTCTCAGAAACAAGAAGAAACCGAGTTTCTTCTGAGAAACTCGGTTTCTAAACACTCTTCGCTCGTAACTCGTCACTCCCTACACATCCAAATTCCGAACCTCGCTCGCATGCGTCGTAATAAACCGCCGCCGCGGGGCCACTTCGTCGCCCATGAGCATGTCAAACGTCCGGTCGGCGACGACGGCGTCTTCGATAGTCACTTGCAGCAGCGTGCGCACGTTGGGGTCCATCGTCGTCTCCCAGAGCTGCTCGGCGTTCATCTCGCCCAGACCCTTGTAGCGCTGGACGCTGTACTTCTCGCCGTTCAGCCGCTTCAGCAGCCCCTCGCGGTCGCTCTCGGTGTAGGCGTAGAGCACTTCCTTGCCGTGCTTGACGGCGTAGAGCGGCGGCTGGGCGATGTAGAGGTGGCCGTTCTCGATCAGTGACGGCATGTAGCGGAAGAAAAAGGTCAGCAGCAGCGTGCGGATGTGGCTGCCGTCCACGTCGGCGTCGGTCATGATGATTGTCCGGCCGTAGCGCAGGTTGCTCAGGTCGAACGACTCGCCGATGCCCGTGCCCAGGGCCGAGATGAGCGCCTTGACCTCGTTGTTGCCCAGGATTTTGTCCAGCCGGGCGCGCTCAGTGTTGAGGATCTTGCCGCGCAGGGGCAGGATGGCCTGGAAGTGGCGGTCGCGGCCCTGCTTGGCCGTGCCGCCGGCGCTCTCGCCCTCGACGATGTAGAGTTCGCAACGCGCCGGCTCGCGCTCGGAGCAGTCGGCCAGCTTGCCCGGCAGCGTCAGGCTGTCCAGCGCGCTCTTGCGCATGACCAGGTCGCGGGCGGCCTTGGCCGCGTCGCGGGCGCGCGAGGAGGTCAGGCAGCGGTCGATGATGCGTTTGGCCTCGCGCGGGTTCTCGTCCAGGAAGCTGGCCAGCGCCTCGCCCAGCACGGCCGACACCAGGCCGGCCACCTCGGCGTTCATCAGCTTGACCTTCGTCTGGCTCTCGAACTGCGGGTCGGGGTGCTTCACGCTGACGACGAGGGTCACGCCCTCGCGCGTGTCGTCGGAGGAGAAGTTCTTATCCTTCTCCTTCAGGAAGTTGTTCTTGCGGGCGTAGTTGTTGATGACGCGCGTCAGGGCGGTGCGCGCGCCGGTCAGGTGTGTGCCGCCGTCGGGCGTGTTGATGGTGTTGGCGAAGGCGTACTCGGAGATGGCCACGCCGTCGGTGTACTGCACGGCCACCTCGACGTCAATGTTCTCCAGCTCCTTGCGCACGTGAACCGGCTCATGGAGTACCTTGCGGTTGCGATTCAGGAAGCGCACGAAGGAGCGCACGCCGCCTTCGAAGTAGAAGCTCATCTCGCGCGCCGGCGATACGCGCTCATCGCGCAGCCGGATGAAGACGCCGCTGGTGACGAAGGCCATCTCGCGGAAGCGATTGGCCAGCATCTCAAAGCGATACTCATGGTCTTCGACGAAGATGGTTTCGTCGGCCTTGAAGGTCGTCGTCGTGCCCGTCTCCTCGCCCTTCTGGAGGTCGCGCAGCCGCTGGACGGGGGTGACGGGCGTGCCGCGTTCATAGCGCTGCTTCCACACCGCGCCGTCGCGCCTGACCTCGACTTCCATCCACTCCGACAGGGCATTGACGGCCGCCGCGCCGACGCCGTGGAGGCCGCCGGAGACCTTGTAGGCGGCGTTGTCGAACTTGCCGCCGGAGTGCAGGCTGGTATGCACGACCTGCAGGGCCGACACCTTCTCGGTCGGGTGCTCGGCCACGGGGATGCCGAAGCCGTTGTCAGATACGCTGACGCTGTTATCGGGGTAGATGGTCACCTCGATGCGGTCGCAGCGGCCGGCCAGGGCTTCGTCGATAGAGTTATCGACGATTTCGTTGGTCAGATGGTGGAACGCCTTCACGTCCGTGCCGCCGACGTACATGCCCGGCCGGCGGCGCACAGCCTCCAGGCCCTTCAGGACCTGGATGTTGCCGGCATCGTAATGGGTGGCTGCAAGAGCCTCGTTGGTCTTGGTCTTACTGGTCATAGGCTACTGTTTCACGGGTTCCTCGCCCGCCGGCGAGGTCGAACGCAGAGCGGCGACGAAGCGGTCGCGATAGAAGATGAACAGGGCCACGGTCAGGGCCGTAGCGATGTAGGCATGCGCCAGGATGTTGATGGCCGTCACCCAGGTGCCCGAATCGGCGCGCAGCAGAATGAAGCTGAGCAGCTGTCGCACGACGACCACGACGGCCAGCAGGCCCATCGCCGTCGGCAGGTTGCGCTGGAAGAGGCGCACGCTATCGACCACGACGGTGAAAAAGGGGCGCGGGTTCAGCAGCATACCCTGGGGCGTGTAGCTCAGGAACATGATCAGCCACAGGATGAGCACGAACGCGCCGAACATCACGAACACGCCGAACGTCTGGCTCAGGAGCGTCAGGAAGCCGGCCAGCAGAGCGACGGGGATGGTGATGACGAGGACGAGCACCAGCAACAGCGCCAGCAGGCCCACCAACCGCAGCCAGGTGTGGATAGTGCGGCTGACAAAGCGCGACGGGCCAAACGGCGGTAGGGGCGCGGCCATGGCGCGCCGCAGGGCATAGGCGATCAGATTGTAGAAGATGGCCGTCAGCAGCAGCCCCACGAGCGTAAACAGCACCAGCAGCCCCAGCCACGCCCCCAGACCGCCGCCGTCGATGACCGCCGGGGCGATGGGCGTCTTGTCGGGGATCGGCCCGGCCATCAGCGTCGGCACGCCCAACAGCGACACGCTCAGGTAGGCGAAGTGGTTGATGCGCCCGGCCGCCTCCATGAGTGGCGCAACGTCGATGGTCAGCACGTCGGCCGGCAACTGGGCCACGCTGGTGGTGATCAATCCCTGTAGCAAGGTGCGAAAGCTCAACCGCGGCCCGATCCAGAGAAAGAAATCGAGGGCGGCCGGCAGCAACATCAGCCACAGGTAGCGAGTGGTCAACTCGAACCCGGCCGATAAGGTCGAAAAAACGCCCGGAAGCGCGGTGGTCTGGCCCTGCTTTTGCACCATGATAACAGGCCGATTATATCTCATTTGTTCTATCTGGGCACGCGGCGGAAGGGAACGCGGATGATGCAAGTTAGGCGGGTGATTTCTGACGACAGGCCACAGACCACTTCTGGCCGTCGTCTGTCGTCTAAAGACCCCTCACGGCTGCGGGTCGGCGCGAACGCGGAGAACCTGACCATCGACCGTGCCCACGAACAGATACGGCTCGGCAGCGAAGTTGGGCGGCAGAGCGATGGCCGTCGGGCCGTAGCCGCCGGCAGCCGCGGCCGCGGTCGAGGCCCAAACGCTGGCCATATCGTCGTAGGAGGCCATGATCTCGCGGTAGTGGAGCAGGAAGACGGGTCGCGTTGCCGGCGGCGCGGCGGTGACGATGGCCAGTTGCGCCGCCGTCGCCGCCATCTCGGACACGGTCAGCCACGACAGCCCGCCGTCCAGCGACCGCGCGAAGCGCCCCCCAGCGGTGAAGGCATAGAGCACCGGCTGCGGCGTCTCCGTCGGCGCGGCGGCCAACAGCAGCAACGTCTCGCCGTCGGGCGTTGGCCCGACCGCCGTCCAC
>JAIBAS010000203.1 GCA_019695075.1 Promineifilum sp.
GCCAGCCGTTCGTGGACGGCGGCGCGGTCGGGGTCTAGCTGGGCGGCGTGCCCCCAGCCGGCGCGCGCGCGGTCGGGGTCGCCCGCGGTCCAGAAGTGGTCGCCGGCGTGTAGATAGGCGGCGACGGCCTCAGCCGTCTGACCCATCGTGGCCAGCAGCGCGGCGACCTTGACGGTGTAGCTCGGGTCGCCGCCGGCCAGCCGGGCGGCCTCTTTGTAGTACGATAGCGCCCGGTTGGGGTCGGCCAGGGCCAGGTAGGTGTCGCCCAGGCCGTTGTAGACACGCGGCTCGGCCGGCAGACCCAGCTGCGCCGTCTGGAAGCAAGTCAGCGCCTGCTGCCAGCGGCTCTGGCGCACGGCCTCTTCGCCGATCTCCAGGGCCATCTCGTAGCGGTGGGCGGACTTGGTCATGACCCTCCGGGAGCGGCGCCCAGGCCACCGCCGGTCAACTCGCGGCCCAGTTCGGCCAGGAAGAGGCGCATCAGTTCTGTGCGCCGGGCGGCCTCGCGCCGGCCGGTCGCCGTCTGCATCATCTCCGCCAGGCGCAGGAGCTTGGTGTAGAAGTGGTCGATGACACTATGGCCGTCGTCGGCCGGGCGCGTGTGGGGCAGCGGCTCGGCCTCGTCGTACAGTGGCGTGCCCATCGCCGCGCCCAGCATTAGCGTTCGGGCGATGCCGATCGCGCCGATGGCGTCGAGGCGGTCGGCGTCCTGGACGACGCGGGCCTCAAGTGTCTCCGGCGGGATGCGGGCGGAGAAGCTGTGGGCGGCGATGGCGTGGTGGATGGCGGGGATGTGGGTCGCGGGGTAGCCGGCGGCGCTGAGGAAGCCGGCGGCCGTGTCCGCGGCCAGGCGCGAGGCCCGTGGCCGGTCGGCCGAGTCCTTGGGCACGGTGACGCAGTCGTGGAGCCAGGCCGCCGGCAGAACCACGGCCAGGTCGGCCCCCTCGGCCGCGGCCAGCATCCGCGCATTGGCCACGACGCGCCGGATGTGGGCCAGGTCGTGGGCCGGGTCGCCGGCCGGCAACCGGGCGGCGATGAAGGCGGTGAACTGTTGCTCCCAGGAAATCATGAGGTGATTGTACCGATTGCCTCCGCAATGAGCGATCAAAGTTGCAGATAACCGGATGCTGTGTGGATTCGATGTACAATGACGCTCAACAGTGAGGGCGAGAGGAGAGTATGAGCACACGAACCGGGCGAATGAGGCGAGTGACGGTTACGATCCCGGATGAGCTAGTCCGCTACGTTGATCGCCATGCGGAAGCAACCCGCACAAGCCGCAGCCAGGTCATTGGCCACGCATTAGCGGCGTTCATGCGGGCAGAAGATGAGAGGTTAGCCGCCGAGGGCTACCAGTTCTTCGCCGCTGAGGCTGAAATGTTTGCTGCTGCCAGTCGCACGACCACCGCAGAAGTCATCCTCGCTAATACGGAGTGGGAAGGCGTCGAGTGAGTCTTAGGCGCGGCGAAACCTACAGAGGCGCGTCTGTCCGCCATTTGCACCTGCGCGCTTCGGCCCGCATCTGAGGATGCGGACTCTGTCTCACCCTATAGCGTCGTCCGCGCCTTCTTTGTCTGCGGGGTGTGGGCCAGGAAGTCGCGGGCGAAGCGCTCGGTGTACTGCTCCAGCAGCGTCGCCACGCGCCCGGCGTCGGGCGAGGCCAGCAACAGGCCGGCGTGGTTGGCCCGCGGCACGCGCCAGACGACTTCAGGGTCGTTATAGGCCGACAGGTCGGGCCACTCGTCGCGGGCCAGGCAGATGACCAGGCCGGCGTAGTCGGCGCGGTGGTCGGGCACGCGGTAGGTTTCGCCGCGGGCGTGGGCCAGTTCGATGCGCGCCGCCTCCTGCCACAGGGCGATGCCCGTGGCCGCCTCGACCATCTTGTCGATATGCGCTCCGCCGACGCGGGCGGCCGTCTCCAGGAAGTAGAATTGGCCGTCGGCGTGGGCGCGGATGAACTCGGTGTGGGTGACGCCGCGCGGCAGCCCGAAGGCGCGGAAGAGGTCGGCGGCCATGCTCGTCGTCGCCGCGAAGTCGGCCGAGTCGCGCGGCAGCAGGCGGGTGTTGAAGATACCGCCGCCCTGGGTGACGCTGAGGGGCGGCTCGCCATAGCGGCTGCTGACGGCGAAGACCACCTCGCCCTCCCACACCAGCGCGTCCACGTGGTAGACATCACCGGGGACGAACTGCTCCAGCAGATAGTACGACTGCTGGTCGCCCAGTTCGTCGAGGGTGCGCCAGACGCGCTCACTGTCGTGGAGCTTGCGGATGCCGATGGCCCCGGCCTCGAAGCGCGGCTTCAGCACCCACGGCGGCGGCACGGCGGCCATGTACTCGCGCAGCCGGTCGTAGTTGAAGACGCCGGTGAAGGCGGGCACGCGGATGCCGGCCGCGGCGGCCGCGACGCGCATGGCCAGCTTGTCGCGGAAGCGGCGCGCCGTCGATTCGCCCAACCCCTCCAGCCGCAGGTGCTCGCGCAGGCTGGCCGCCGTGGCCACGTCGTAGTCGTCGAGGGCGACGATGCGGTCGATGTCGTTGCTGCGCGCCAGCCAGCTGACGGCGTAGGTGATGTTGGGCTGGGTTTGCAGGTCGGGCATGTTGTGATGCACGGCGATGTCGCTCCACGGCCACTCGCGGCCGCCGAAGCGCTCATCGGTGACGAGGACAACGCGCGCGCCCTGCCGGGCGCACTCCTGGATGAAGGGCAGGCCCTTGAATTCGCTGGCGAGACAGAGGATGGTGATGGGGCGTTGGTCAGACATGGGACTACTCCTGGCTGGAAGAAGAATCCACAGATTGCACAGATTCTCACTACGGGTCGCTAAGGATTAGCGGAGATTGTAGCAGGAAAGGGAGACAGACAAACAGAAAGTCAGGTTCTTCCGCAACTTCCGTGCTGACTGGGCTATGCAGCACGGAAGTTGGGGAAGAACCAATTTTTGGGGTTCACTATACCCAGCGCCATCCAGCCGCCGCTGATAGGGATGATCAACTCCCTGCCCAACAACCTACGCCGACGCCTTCCCCAAAATGATCTGCTCCCGGTTATACAGCCGCATCGTCGCCAGCAGCGCCGCCGCGCCGATGGCCAGGGTGATCAGGCTGCACAGCGCCACCTGCATCGCGTCCAGCGGCAGGCCGCGCGACATGTCGGTGATGAAGTACAACTGGCCAATGGTGGGAATCAGGTACATCCACTCCTGCGGCCGGATGGGCAGCACCGACAGGAACAGCGACGGCAGGAAGCCGGCGAAGGCGATCAGTTGCGTGTAGGTCTGCGCCTCTTTCACCGAGCGGGCATTCGACGCCACCAGCATCTCCAGGGCCACGGCCATGAAGGCCACCGGGATGATCAGCCCCACCGCGGCCAGGATGACGCCCCAGCCGACGTTGAGTTGGATGTTGGTGAAGTTCTGCACCTGGGGGATGCCCAGTAGCACCAGGAAAAGAGCCGTCGCCAAAAAGGTCGCCAGCAACGTGAAGGCGAAGACGGCCAGGAACTTGCCGATGACGAACTCGCGGCGGGGCACAGGGTTGAGCAGCAGCGGTTCCAGCGACTTGCGCTCGCGCTCGCCGGCGGTGGCGTCCACGGCCAGATAGAAGCCGCCATAGAACACGGCCGTCATCATGACCACCGGCAGCAGATTGAGCACGACCGACGCCGTATCCGCGCCGACGTTGCCCGCCGTGGTGCTGACCCATTCGACCGGCACGGCGTTGCTGATGGCCGGGCTGACGCCGCGGGCGATCAGCCGCAGCGCGCCGATCTGGCTGCTATACTGGCTGATGAGCGACTGCGCCCGGCTGGCGGCGATGCTGCTGCTCTGGTTGGAGTCGTCCACTAGCAGCTGCACCTGGGCCGGCGCGCCGCGCGTGAACGCCTTGCCGAAGTCGTCGGGGATGACGAGCACCACGTCTAACGCGCCCCGGCGCACGGCGTCTTCGGCGTCGGCCGGCGCTTCCTGGATATCGACGTTGTTCTGCGCCAGGAACTGGACGAGGTTGGGGGCATTGGCCGCGCCCTGGACGTGGAGCGGCAGGGCGCGCTCGGCCTGCTCGGTGAACGCACGGTTGAGGAAGCCGAAGAGCACCACGTAGAGCAGCGGATTGATGAGCACGGCAAACAGCGCGTTGCCCACCGAGCGGCGATCGCGCAGGTTATCGAGGATTTCTTTCTGGACGATAGTCCACAGTCGCCGGAGCATCAGATCAGGCCCTCCTTCGTGCCGATGATGGCCACGAATGCGTCTTCGAGGTTCTCTTGCCTGGTGCGGGCGCGCAGTTCGTCGGGCGAGCCTTGGGCCACGACGCGCCCGCCGGCGATGACGACGATGTTGTCGCACAGCATGGCCACTTCCTGCATGATGTGGCTGGTGAAGAGGATGCAGCGGCCGTCGTCGCGCAACTGGCGAATGACGGCGCGCATGGCCCGCGTGCTCATCACGTCCAGCCCGGCCGTCGGCTCGTCGAGCATGACGTTCTGCGGCCGGTGGACGAGGGCGCGGGCGATGGCCACTTTGCCCTGCTCGCCAGTGGAGAAGCCCTCTGTGTGGCGGTTGGCGATGTCGGCCATGTCCAGCAGGGCGACCAGCTCATCGATGCGCGCCTCCAGCTCCTTGCCGCCCAGGCCGCGCAGGCGGCCGAAGTAGCGGACGTTCTCGCGTGCCGAGAGGCGCTGGTAGAGGCCGTGGGCGTCGGTCAGCACGCCCAGCCGCGCCTGCGCCTCCAGCCGTTGCGTATGCGTGTCGAAGCCGTCGATGGTCGTCTGGCCAGTGTCCGGCTCCAGCGCCCCGGCGACCAGGCGCATCGTCGTGCTCTTGCCCGCGCCGTTGGGGCCGAGCAGGCCGGTGATCAGCCCGTCGGGGGCGCTAAAAGAAACGTCCTGGACGGCCTTGACCGGGCCGAAGGATTTGGTGAGGTGGGTGACTTCGATCATGATCTTGTTTTAGAAACCGAGTTTCTTCTGAGAAACTCGGTTTCTCGGTTTCTACGGTGTTGGCCCGGCAAACGACACAAAGAACGGCGGCGGTTGCAGAACGTCGAGGCAGGCGGCGTCGAGCGCGGCCGGGTCGGTGGCGCGCACGAACTCGGCCACCAGACTGGGCATGCAGCCGACACCGACGACGCCGTGGCCGAAGCCGGGCACAACGATGTGACGGCTATTGCTCAGCCCGGCGGCGACCTGCGCGGCATACTCCGGCGGCGTCACCGGGTCGGCCCCGCCGGATAGCAGCAGCGTCGGGATGTCGCTTTGCAGCGGATCGCGGAAGTCGGCGGCGATCTCCGCCCGCGGCCAGTTGGCGCAAATGGTCTGGAAGCGCGTGGCGAAGTCGCCGAAGCTCGTCCCGGCGCGGATGCTCTCGGCCTCGGCCGGGTCGATCAGCGGCGCGTCTTCCGAGCAGGCGACGGCGTAGAGCAAACCGGGATAGAGGCCGGCGCTGGACGAGATGGCCAACCCCTGCACGATGAGGGGCGCGTAGTCGCCCGTCT
Source organism: Promineifilum sp. (assembly GCA_019695075.1). Classification (GTDB taxonomy): domain Bacteria; phylum Chloroflexota; class Anaerolineae; order Promineifilales; family Promineifilaceae; genus Promineifilum. Next base: position 5,491 of record JAIBAS010000203.1, read on the forward strand.
CGTGCGCGTGGTGGACCAGCAGCGGCAGCAGCCCCTGGAACTCGGCGCTGTAGAGGCTGTTGAAGACCAGTTGCGAGAGGAAGTCGCGGTCTAGCTGGAACTCCAGCGGCTTGTTCGACAGCGGGTCGGCCACGGTGACCGGCTGCGGCGTCGCCAGTTGGGCCAGCACGGCCTCATACTCGGCGCGGAAATTGGGGAAGGCTTCGTTGCAGCCGGCGTCGGCGGCGCAGCGGTCGAAGAGCAGGTCGAGCGCGCGCTGGCCGTCCTGGGGCATTTGCAGGAAAAGTACCAGCTCCGGCCCGGCCACGGAATCGAGGACGACGCTGCGGACGCGCTCCGGGAAGCGGCGCATGTAGGTCAGGGCCGCGCGCGTGCCGTAGGACGCGCCGTAGAGGTTGATGGTGTCGTAGTCCAGCGCCGCGCGCACGTCGTCGAGGTCGGCCACAAAGTCGTCGGTGGTGTAGAGGCTCAGGTCGGCCCGCTCGGCCAAATCCACGCGGCACTGGTCGAGCAAGGCGATCTGCTGCTCATCGGGCAGGTCGGCCGGCAGGGTCTCGTCTTCCAGCACTTCGCAGTTCAGGCCGTTCGATTCGCCCGTGCCGCGCTGATCGACGAGGACGATGTCGCGGTTGCGGTTGACGTCGGCGAAGACCGAGAGCGCCAGAGGGAAGGTTTCGACGGCCGCCTGGCCGGGGCCGCCGGCCAGCAGGAAGAGCGGGTCGTCCTCGACGACGTTGCTGCTGCCGGTGGCCGGCACGACGGCAATGTTGAGGGCGATCTGGCGGCCGGCGGCCGCGGCGCGATCTTCGTAGACGAGCAGCTCGCCGCATTGGGCCATGACGCCGCCGTTCAGGCGGCAGGTCGCCAGCGGAATCGCCGGCTGCCGCGCCTCGTCTTGCCCGCCGATCGCGCAGGCAGTCAGGGCCAGGGCTAATAAGAGGATGGGGAAAAGACGGGTATGCTTCATGAGTGGGTTGGGGTGCCGGCAACAAGGAGGCGGGGCCGACAGCGCTCTGGATTGTAACATAGCTTTCGGGCGCGCCAAGCGCCCCGGCAACCCTAACGCTTGCTGAGAACCGTTGCCCGCGCCGTGGGGCAAGCGCTGCCCGGTTGCGGACGCCCGTGGTAAGATTACTGTGGCCGGAACGCCCGGCCCGGAGACGCCAGACTCGTCATGACCAAGGGACTTTTCAATGCCATTCAGCACTCGCCCGCCCTGGCAACAGGCCGGGTAAAAATCCTATTGGCCGCCACGCTCCTGCTTATCCTCCTGCTGGCCGGCCCGCTGGTGGCTCGCGGCGGCAACGACCTGTTCTTGCCGCGGGCGGCGCGAGCGGGCGCGCCGCCCGTGCCCGCCCTGCGCAGCCGCGCGGTGGATATCAACTGGGCCGCCCTGTCGCCCGACGCGGAGGAGATCCGGCTCAACCCGTTCGAGGGGCTGACACTGACGGCGACACGGCTGCGCGTTGATCGGCCGGTCGGCGGCGGCTACGTCTGGGTCGGCCGGTTGGTCGGCGAGGTGGGCAGCCACGTCACCCTGTCGGTGCTGCATGGTGTTGTGGTCGGCAGCGTCTTCCAGCAGGGGCGCGAGTGGCTAGTCATTCGCCCCGGCGCGGCCGGCGGGTACGTGGTTTATGAGCTGGACCCGGCGGCGCGCGAGCC
>JAIBAS010000157.1 GCA_019695075.1 Promineifilum sp.
ACCGCAAACCGTTCGGCTTTGCCGGGCTGGCCGGGGCCATGTCGGCCCGCGAGGCGCTGGAGATCGGCACGCGCGGCGGTGCGGCCGTGCTGGGGCGCGACGACATCGGCTATCTGGCCCCCGGCATGAGCGCCGACTTCATCGCCCTGAACCTCAACCGGCTCGACTATGCCGGGGCGTGGCACGACCCGGTGGCCGCGCTCGTCTTCTGCCATGTGCCCCGCGTCGATCTGGCGGTCATCAACGGTCGTGTCGTCGTCCAGGACGCCCAGTTGACGACCGTCGATCTGGAGCCGCACCTGCGCCGCCACAACGCCATCGCCCGCGAGATGGTTGACGGGCGGGGATAACGGCCGTCTAGAAACCGAGTTTCGCGGCGAAACTCGGTTTCTAAAAGGGCCTACGGCGCGATGGCCAGACCGTCGATAGCGCCGTAGGCGCTCGTCGTCCAGTAGGCCGATACGGCCCGCGCCGGCGTCACACGGAGCACGGTCTTCTGGTTGCCGCTGACACCGCCGACAGTAAAGGCGCTGGCGACGGTCAGGTAGAGATTGCCCGTCGCCCCATCATACCAGGCGCTGGTGACGTTCTCCGCGGCCATGCCGGTTAGCAGCGACCCATCGAAGCCATTGGGGGTCAGGTTCCACGTGCCGCTCGTGGTCGCGCCCAGTTGTGTTGGATGGAAGGCCAGCAGGTCCTCGTCCTGAGCCGTGATGGACGTGGTGCCGTTCTTCACCGTGGCCTGACCGGCGGTGCTGATGAGCAGCGTGCCGTCGGGCTTGAGCGCCAGGGCGTCGATGCGTTCGGCGGCCGTGCTCAGCGTCACGTCGGAGCCGTCGAAGTAGAGCGCGAACGTGCCCGCGGTTGTGCCGCCCAGCGAGGTGGGCACGAAGCGAGCGATGTCATGCACCTCCAGCTTCAGGCTGCCCACCGTCTGCGCGGCGTTGCTGGTCAGCAGCAGTGAGCCATCGGGCAGGAACTCAAAATCGCCGATGGACTTCTTCCAGCCAACATCGGAGGCGTCGAAGACCAGCGACCAAACGCCGGTCAGGCCGTTGTAGGCAACGATGTCGCCAATGGCATAGGCCACACCGCCGACCGTGCCCGTGCTGGCGGCGGTCAGGTAGAAGGTCGCCGTCGGCCCGGTGGTCGTGCGCCGGTTGGTGAAGGTGCAAGTCACCGTCTCGCCCGCGCTCAGGGCGATCTGGCCGGCTGGGGAGCCGTCGCTGCACGTGGCGCTGGCCAGCGTCCAGCCGGCGGGCACGTTCTCGCTGACGCTATAGGTCGCGCCCGACGGCAGCAGGCCGGAATCGTTGCTCTGGCCGTGGCCCAGGGCGAAACCGTCGGCGTCGTAGCTGGCCGCGAAGGTGAACTGGCCCGGCGTGTTGGCCGGGTCGGTCTGCTTGACGACGACGATGCGCCCCATCGCCGGGGCGACGATGGCCACATCGGCCCCGGCCGTGGCGCTGGCCAGCGCGCCGGCCGTGGCTGTCAGTGTGTTGTGGTGGGTCTGGCCGGCCGCGCCGCCGATGTGGGCCGTGAAGGCGCAGGTGTAGTCGCTGCCTGGGGCCAGGCTCTGCGGCAGGGCGCAGTTGGTGGCCACCAGCGCCGGGTTGCCCGCATCAGCCACGTTGCCGAAGACCGAATCGCTCAGCGCCGTCAGTTGCAGCGCCGTCGCGCCGGTGTTGCTGGCCCGCACGGCAAAGGTCACGTCGCCGCCGGGCGCGGTGACGCTGGTGGGCGACGGCGTCTTGGTCAGGGCCAGCCCGGCCCGCGCGTTGACGAAGATGCACGTGACCGTCTCGCCGGCGCTCAGGGCGATGGCGTTGGGGGTCGAGCCGTCGTCGCAGGTGGCGCTGTTCTGCGCCCAACCGGCCGGCAGCGTCTCGGCGACGGCATAGCTGCCCGGTGACAGGAAGGCCGACTGGTTCTGCTGGCCATCGCTCAGGCTGAAGCCGTCAGTGTCGTAGCCGGCAGTGAAGGCGAACGCCTGCGCCGCGCCATCGGGCAGCGTCTGCTTCTCGATAACGATGCGGCCGAGCTTGCGGTGGCTGAACGTGCAGGTCACCTGTTCGCCCGCGTCCAACGTCATAGCCTCGGGCGCGTCGCCATTGTCGCATGTGGCCCCAAGGCGCTCCCAACCGTCGGGCGTCGTCGCCGCCAGCGCGTAGCTGCCCGCGGCCAGGTCGAAGGCCCGGCTCTGGCCGCCGGTCAACTGGAAGGTCTCGCCCGGCGATAGGCTGAAGTCGAACGCCTGCGGGTCGCCGGCCGGCTCGGTCGTGTTGGCCACCGTCAGCTGCGTCAACCGTTCGCTCTGGAAGGTGCAGATGACCGTTTCGCCCGGAGCGAGGCTGATCGCGTCGGGGGTAGAGCCGTCGTCGCAACTGCCGGTCGTCGCCCAGCCGGCCAGCGTATCGACGGTCACGCTGTAAGTGCCCACCGGCAACGGGCCGGAGTCGTGCTCCTGGCCGTCGGCCAGCGAGAAGACATGGGGCGCGTAGGTGGCGCTGAACCCGAACGCCTGTTGCGCCCCGTCGGGCACGGTCTGCTGCACGACGGTGATTTCGCCCTCGTAGGGCAATTCGTGGACGCCAATGTCGGGCAGGCCGGTATTGACCCGCGTCTGGCCGAAGATATCGCGGCCGACTTCAGCCAGCGACAAACCGCTATCGAAGGCGGGCGAGTCGTAGCTCAGGCGGTAGTCGTTGGGGTCTGGTATGCTGCCCATGACTGGCAAAGGCGGTTCGCCGCCGGCCAGCCCCGGCGCAGTGACCAGCCGCCCGCTCTCGCCACCCGGCCAGCTGTTGCGCGGGGCAACGCTGTAGAGGTTGTTGGCCAGCGTCAGGCTGCCGAAAGCAGCGCGCGTGCCCAGGACCACGGCCGAGTTGCCGGGCACGGACTGGAGGATGAGGTTGTTGATGAAGCGCGAGTTTGTGTAGCTGGCGTTGCTGTTGAACTCGACATTGTTGATGCCCGTACCCACCTCGCCGCGCGCGTTGGCGAAGACGTTGTGCGCCACCAGGGCGTTATCCAGCCCGCCCTGCCCGTTGGCGCGCTGGGTGGCCACGCCGAAGTTCGTGCTGCAGCCAACGGCCAGGTTGTTGACAATGACCTGATCACTGCTGGGCGGCGGCATGACCTCTTGCCCCTCGAAATCCTCGTCGCGGATTTGGATGCCCGGCCCAGGATGGTAATCTGTCCCCGAACCCTTGCGCCAGAAGCGCGGATCGTCGGTGCAGAAGACAATGTTGCGCTGAACCAGCGGGAAAGTGGTGGCATTCAGGTACAAGCTGGCGTGTTCGTTGTCGTAGAGAACGTTGTCTTCGATGGTGATGCGCGTCGAGTAGCGGCCGGCGACCAGTCCCTCGCCATAGTTGTTGTAGACCGTGTTGCCACGGGCCACACTATCGCGCGCATAGAGAAATGTCAGCGCGCTGCCGCCGACCGGGTCGCCGCTGACGTAGATGTTCCCGGCGCGGTCGAGCCAGGCGGCCTTCAGATCGTCCGGGAAAGGGTTATAGAGGATGGTATTGCCGTCGAAGTAAAGCGACCACTGCCCCTGAGCCTCATCATAGAGGACCAAGTCCTCGGCGCTGACACTCAGGCTGCCCAGGGTGACGTCCCCATCAAAGCTCATCAGCAGCGCCCCCTCCGGAGTACGGTCGAGCGCGTCGATGTTGGCTCCGTCGGGCAAGCCCAGGTCGGTGGCCCAACGCTCCAGCGTGAACGTTCCGGCGGTGATCTGGCCCAGCCCGCCGATGGCCGTTGGCGCAAAACGCACCAGGTCGCTGGGGCCAATCGTCGTCGTCGTACCGCTGATGGGCACGGTGACGGTGATGCCAAAGCTCATGACAATGGGCGTACACAGAGCACATTCGGGCGGCGCGCTCTGGCTCTCGATCTGGAAGGCATCGATGACGGCGCGACCGTTCAAACCCTGCGACCCCATAGCGTCGCCGTTGAAATAGACAGTCCACAGATTGGTCGCCGGGTCGTAGAAGAGGATATCGGCCCCGGAGTAGGAGAACTGTTGACCAGTGGCGCTGAATTCGGGGCTGATATAGCCAACCCGGCCGGAACGGGCCGAGCCAGCGTAGATGCGCGCTGTCCGGCCGTCGTCGTTGAAGGTCATGGAAAGGCCATCGATCCATGACTCCGGTAAGTCCTTGTCCGCACCCGTCCAGAAGGGTGTATCCCAAATGATGTCGGGATCAAATGTCCAGTCGGTCGGACCGGCGCCGGCGCGCTCGCCACGATAGATGACTGGGATGTAGCGCGCCTTGAGCAGGTTGTTATAGACGCGGTTGTTCTCGATCAGGACGCCAGCGACGGGGGTACTAATCGACCCACGGACGGCAAGGCCCAGGCTCCAGTTATCGTGGACGGCGGTGTTGCGCACAACGGCGTCGTTGGCATTGACGTCGACGCCGCGCGCGCTGGAGTAGCGCACCTCGAAGCCATCGAGGACTGTGCCGGGGCCATAAATTTCCACTAGCGCCTCAAAGCGCGCACTGGGCAGGCCGCCGGGGATGCGCTTGTTGCCGTCGAGGATGGGGTGTTCGCCCGGATAGGCGCTCAGCGTTAGGCCTGTCTTGGAGGCCGGCACGGTAATCGCTTCGTTGTAGACGCCGCCACGGACACAGATGATGCTGTCGTTGGCCGCGGCATCAATGGCCGCCTGAAGGGATTGGCCGGGGTTGATGATGATCTGGCAGTCGGCCGGGTCAAGAGCGACCTGTGCGCGCGCCGCGGTCACTTCCGCCTGATTATCCCTTGCCCAAACCCACGAGGGCAGCCCCGCAGCTACCAGTACAACTATCAGCAGAACGGCAACCTTCGCTTTCGTGTTCATAGGCATCCACATCCGGGCGAGAATCGGGCTAGTATGAGCCTAGGCGAAAAACCTTACGAAGCGCCTTACAGAGGCAGCGGCGGGTGAATAAGGCAACGGGTCAGGCAGCCAAGCTGCCTGACCCGTCACGAGACAAACTGTTCACTCTGCGGTGTGCGTTGCCGCGGCTCCAGTCTATTCGACAGGCGCCAGGGCAGCCATGTTGGCGGGGAAGCTAAACTGCGTATTGCCACCCAGCTCGTCCGCGCCGATATCGACCGCGTCCGCGCGGGTATCGCCGAAGAAGTCCTGGCCAATGCCGGCGCTACCAGCGCCAGCATTGACGGCCGGGGACGCCGCCGTCAGGGCGAAGTTTGCCGGCGTCGGCAAGTTCGCCAGGAGCGGCGGAACCACATTCACCAACCTCGCATCGGCCACAACGCGGCCCGGCTCGGTGCTCACCCAGCCGTTGCCCGGCGCGCTGCTATAGAGATTGTTGCTAACCGTGAAGGTGGACAGGTTCGGTGTGCCCACCGCGTACTGGATGCGCGTGATCGTTCCGGGCACGGTCTGCACAATGACGTTGTTGACAAAGCGCGTATTTTGGAGCGACGCATTGCCGGCGATCTCGACGTTGTTGACCGTCTCGCCAGTGCTTCCGCGCGCGTTCACGAACGTGTTGTGGGCCACGAGGGCATTGTTCAGTCCACCGCCGGCGACCTGCGTGGCGACACCAAAGTTGGAGCCACAACCGACGACAATGTTATTCACAATAACCTGGCCAGTGCTGGTCGGCGGCTGCTTGTTCTTCTCGTCGCGCACCTGGAGGCCGGGGCCGGGGCGATACTGGCTGCCCGAGCCGCGCCACGAGATGGGGGCTTCGGTGCAGAAGACGAAGTTGCCGCTCACCGTCGGATTGGTCGTATTGAGCAGGTAGAGATTGGCCCCGCGGTTATCGAAGCTGGTGTTGCCCTCAAGAAGCACGTTGCGCGTCCCACGGCCAACCACCAGGCCCTCGCCGTAGTTGTGATAGATCACGTTGCCGCGAGCGATGCTGTTCTCGACCTCAATGAACGTCAGCGCGCTGCCGCCGGCCGCGCCGCTGGCATTATCGAGCAGGTTGTTGGCCACGATGCTGTTTTCGACGAGGATATTGCGCGGGTGGGTGCTGGCCGTGCCGTTCACCACAATGCCGCCGCTCCTGCTGTCGCGCACGACCAGGTTACGGAGCGTTACGTCCCCCTTGCTGACGGTGACGCCGCGCACGTTCGACCGGCGGAATTCGAGGCCATCGACGATGACATTCGAGGCGTTGACCGCCAGAAGTGGTGGAGTACCGCTCTTTGTCTTGAGCGCAGGCAACCGGTATTCGCCATCGATGATCGGTTGCTCGCCCGGATAAGCCATGAGGGTGATGCCGGTATTGACCGGAGCGATCTTGAGCGCTTCGACGTAGACGCCGCCACGGACACAGATCACCGCGCCGCTGCGGGCGGGGCTAATGGCCTTCTGGATGCTGCTGCCCGGCTCAACCACGGTTGTGCAAGCGGCGGTGTCAAAGACCGCCGGCGCAAACGAAAGCGCTGAATTGCCCTCGGCCAATACGGTACCGGCCGATAGAAGCAGGAACAACACCATGACGACAATTGGATGCAGACTCTTTGCTCTCATCTCCTGTGTTTCTCCCCGATTGCGGCGACGCGTGAGGACGCTAGGGAAAATCGCCGCCTAGCGCAGTACAGGTATACTGCCTGACCAAATATGCGATTTGGTAGCCAACGAGTGCCGATGTGTTGAACAACACCGGTGATAAAATAGAGTAGCTGACGCCCGTTGAGAGCGGTGGTTGGTGATGGTGAAGGCGTAGACAGTTCCCGATACTGTCCTGGCTGCTACCCTATCGTCCCAGATAGCGTGGCGCTTTGCTGGTTTACGGCAACACACAAATTACTCAGAAAAGGGCCACGCACCCTACTGTATCGGAGAAGTATTACAATGCGCGTTACACTTGCCGGTTACCTGAGCGATCATAAAGGCCGTGTCCTCTTGCAGCGGCCGAGCGCGCGCTCTCTGGAACCGGTCACCTGCCCCCTGAAGCCGGGCGAGGAGCCGGCGACGACGCTGGTGAGTGCCTTCCGCGCGGCGACCGGTCTGATTGTCCTACCGATCCGGCTGGTCGGCGTGTACACGGCGCGCGGCGATGAGCTGACCCTCACCTATCGCTGCACCCTGCGCGGCGGCGAGCTGGCCACGCCCGCGGGGCAACCGGCGGCCGGCTTCTTCGACACCCAACCGCCGCCG
>JAIBAS010000252.1 GCA_019695075.1 Promineifilum sp.
CGCGCCGCTGGTGGCGCAGGCGCGGCAGGAGATGGCCGGCGAAGGCCACGACCCGGCGGCGCTGGCGCTGCGGGGCGCGCTCGACTTGCGCTATGCCGGGCAGTCGCACGAGTTGACCGTGGCCGCACCGCCCGACGCCGACGGCGCGGCAATGGCGGCGGCCTTCCACGCCGCCCACGCGATGCGCTACGGCTATGCCCGGCCGGAGGCGGCCGTCGAACTGGTCACGGCGCGCCTGACGGCGACGGCGGCCCACACGCCGCCGGTCCTACCCTCATCGCCCGCGGGTCCGCCCGCGGCCGGCGCGGCCCTTGTCGGCCGGCGGGCGGTCTGGTTTGCCGGCGGGCCGGCCGAGAGCGGCCTCTACGACCGCGAGCGGCTGCGGGCGGGCCACCGCCTGGCCGGGCCGGCGGTGGTCTACCAGTATGACACGACGACGCTCATCCCGCCCGGCTGGGGAGCCTGGGTGGATGAGCGGCTGAACCTGATCGTGGAACCAGAAGCGGGGCTTTAGCGTCTTTACTTTAAATGGGTGATGAGCGCCGCCTCTTTGGCGTCGCCGCCGACCTTATAATAGAAAGACTCAGAGTATTTCGCCGCTCCTTCGCCGCCTTTCCTCGTCCCCGCGGCCGGAATCCATTCCCGTAAGGAGACCGTCTGTCTATGTCCAAGAACCTGAACCGCACACTGATCCCCCTGCTGGTGCTGGTGGGGGGCCTGTTGCTTCTGGCGTTGGGGCCGGGAGCGCCGCGCGCGGCCGCGGCCGACGAGGCCTGGCGGGCGCGCTACTGGAACAACCGCAACCTGTCGGGCGATCCCGTCGTCCAGCGGGACGAGGCGGAGATCAACAACGACTGGGGCGGCGGCCGGCCGCACGAGCGCATCAACGACGATAACTTCTCGGTGCGCTGGACGCGCGCGGTCGACTTCTCGGCCGGCAACTATCGCTTCACGGCGACAATGGACGACGGCATGCGCGTCTGGATCGACGACCAATTGCTGATCGACGCCTGGACCGACAGCCAGGTGCGCACGCTGCAAGCCGACCGCGTCCTGACCGGCGGCACGCACAACATCCGCATCGACTACTTCGAGGCGGGCGGCGTGGCCGTGGCCAAGTTTAACTGGCAGCAAATCGGCGCTGCGCCGGCCGGCATCTTCACCGCCTGGAAGGGCGAATACTTCAACAACATGAATCTCAGCGGCCAGCCGTCCTTCCTGCGCGACGACCGCGAGATCAACTTCAACTGGAGCGTCGGCTCCCCGGCGGCGGGCATCGCCGCCGACCAGTTCTCGGTGCGCTGGACGCGCCAGCTCAACTTCCCCGCCGGGACGTATCGCTTCGACGTCTTCTCCGACGACGGCGTGCGTCTGTGGGTCAACAACCAACTCGTTATCGACCAGTGGCAGAACCAATCCGAGGGGCGCTTCAGCGCCAACGTCACCCTGCCGGCCGGGACGATCCCGTTGCGGATGGAGTACTTCGAGAACCAGGGCCGCGCGGCGGTCAGCCTGTCGTGGAACCCGCCCAGCGGCAGCCCGGTGACGGGCGGCACGGGCGGCGTCGTTTCCACCGGCCCGTGGTTTGGCGAGTACTACAACAACAAGAACTTCATCGGCTCGCCGACGTTCACGCGCAACGACGCGGCTATCGATTTCAACTGGGGCGCGGGGTCGCCGGGGGCGGGCATCCCCGTCGATGGCTTCGCCGTGCGCTGGACGCGCAACGCGGTCGTGACCGCCGGCAACTACCGCTTCGACGTGTTCTCCGATGACGGCATCCGCGTCTGGGTCAATAACCTGCTGATCATCGACCAGTGGCGCGACCAGCCGGCGGGCAACTTCAGTGCGACGATCAGCCTGCCCAGCGGCACGATCCCCATCCGGGTGGAGTACTTCGAGAACACCGGCCGGGCGGCCGTGGCCCTATCGACCACGCCACCGCTGGGAGGCGCAACGACGACACCGCCGCCAACCAGCGGCCTCACGGCCACGGTGACGGGCACGGGCGGGGCGCGGTTGAACATCCGCAGTCTGCCGGGCGGGCCGCTGACGGGTCAGCAGCTTCAGCCCAACCAGACGGTGGGTCTGACCGGCTTCCGGTCGGCCGATAGCGGCTGGGTGGAGATCTTCCGGCCCGGCGGCGGTACGGGCTGGGTGAGCGCCCGCTACGTGACGACCTCCATACCGGTGAGTAGCCTGGCGGTCAGATAGTGATGCCATTTTCTCGTCTGTGGCCTTTGGCTGGCTCGGCTGGGCGCTCCTGACGGACAGGAACGTCGTTGCGCGGGAAGCCATTCCGGCCATGTGGCCGGCGTCGCGCCGCAAAAAAAGGGCGCAACCTAGCGGTTGCACCCCCAACGACCTGACGGGCAAAGAACCACAGATGGCATAGGCTCTATGCCGTCTGTGGTTCCTTTGTTTGGTTAGCGCTACTCGCCGTCCTCTTCCGTCTGCCGCTCCTTGCGCAGCTTAGTCACCAGTTCTTCCTGCAAGTGGCCGGGGACGCGGCCGTATTGCATGAACTTCATGCTGAACAGGCCTCGCCCCTGCGTCATGGAGCGCAGGTCGGCGGCGTAGTTCTGAATCTCGGCCAGCGGCACTTCAGCGCGGATGACGCTCTTGTTGCCTTCCTGATCCATACCCAGCACACGCGCGCGGCGGGTGTTCATGTCGCCCAGGATGTCGCCCATGTTGTCGGACGGCACGGTGACTGTCACCTCGTAGATGGGTTCCAGCAGCATCGGTGCGGCCTTCATGACGGCCTGCTTGAAGCCCTCGCGACCGGCGGTCTGGAAAGCGATTTCCTTGGAGTCGACGGGATGCATCTTGCCGTCGTAGATGACGGTGCGGACGCCGACGACCGGATAGCCGGCCAATACACCGCCCTCCAACGCCTGGCGGCAGCCCTTCTCCGTGGCCGAGACGAACGGGCCTGAGACCGAGCCGCCGAAGATCTCCGAGGCGAACTCGAAGCCGCGCGTCTCGTCGATCGGCTCGACGCGCAGAGCCACGCGGGCGTACTGACCCGCGCCGCCGGTCTGCTTCTTGTGGGTGTAGTCGGCATCGGCCGACTTGGTGATCGTCTCGCGGTAGGGCACCTTGGGCGTCGTCGTCCGCAGGTGGACGCCAAACTTCGACTGCGCCTTGTGGACAGCGATGTCGAGGTGAGCCATGCCCATGCCGGAGAGGATCGTCTCGTGGGTGGCCGGCTCGGTGTGCCAGTGCAGCGTCGGGTCTTCGCCCACCAGCCGGGTCAGCGACTGGCTGAGCTTGGCCGTGTCCGACTGGCTGACGGGGTGGATGGCCACGGAGGCCAGCGGATCGGGCTGAACAATCGGCTCAATTTGCAGGATGCGTCCGCGGTCGCCCAGAACGTCGTTCGTGCCCGCCTCGCCCAGCTTGACGATGGTGCCGATGTCACCGGCATGGAGCCGGCCGATGGGCTGGGTGTCCTTGCCGCTGGGAACCTGGAGCGTGCCGACGCGCACTTCGCCTTCGTGGGTGGCGTCCCAGACGCGCGAGTCGGACTCAAGTTGCCCGCTGAAAATACGCAGGTAGCTGGTCTTGCCGAAGTTGTCCTCGCGGCTCTTGAAGACGAAGGCGATCAGTGGGGCGGCGTCGCTGACCTCGACCTTGACCGTATCGCCCTTGGCATCGGTGGCCTCGAACGACCCAACCTCGTTGGGCGCGGGCAGCAGGGCGACGCAGGCCTCCAGGAAGGCGTCGGCGCCAACGCCCGACTCGCCGGCGGCGAAGAGGATGGGCACAGTCGCGCCATTCATCACGGCTTCCTTCAGGCCGCGGGCGACTTCCGCGGCGGTCAGTTCTTCACCCTCAAGGTACTTCTCGATGAGCGCGTCCTCGCCCTCGGCGGCGGCCTCGACCAGAGCGCCGCGGGCCTCCTCGGCGGCGGCGGCCATGTCGGCCGGGATGGGGGCGCGGTCGCCCTTCTCGCCCAGCCGCGCTTCCATGCTCAGCAGATCGACAACGCCCTTGAAGGTGGGGCCTTCGCCGATGGGCAGTTGAAGCTGGACGAAGTGCGTGCCCAGGTTGTTGCGGATGCTCTCCAGCACGCGGTTGACGCGCACGTTCTCGCGGTCCATCTTGTTAACGAGGACGAGGCGCGGGCGGTTGTAGGCATCGGCCGCGGCCCAGACCGCCTCGGTGCCCACTTCGACACCGGAGACGGCCTCCACCAGCACGATGGCGCTGTCGGCCACCTTCATGGCGCTGTTGACCTCGCCGATAAAGTCCAGGAAGCCGGGTGTGTCCAGCAAGTTTAGCTTGACGCCCTTCCATTCGATGGGCGCGACGGCCGTGGCGATGGAACTGTTGCGCGAGACCTCTTCCTCCTCGAAGTCCATGTGGGCCGTGCCGGTAAGCACGCTGCCCATGCGCGAAATCGCCCCGGTCTTGAACAGCAGCCGCTCGACAAGCGTCGTCTTGCCGGCGCCGTTGTGAGAGACAAGGGCAATGTTGCGAATCTGTCCGGTCTGATATTCCTTCATGTGCGATTTAAACCTCTAGCGATCGGAGATGTTACGGTGGGCTGCGGCCAGGGGCGGATCGTTCGCCTCCCAGAGAGACGCGGGCAGGACGCCGCGCTCTCGCGCCAAATCAGCCACCGGGTAAGGTACGATGCGATGTGCCTAAAGCAACGGGCCGATTTTAGTCGAAACTGCCCTGAGCCGCAAACGGATAGGCAGCGGCCTGACAGCCGCGCCGCTCAGACGCCCGGTTGCGCGATGACCTTGGGCGCGCGCCGCCGCGAGCGCCAGTCGATGAACACGGCTCCCAACGCCAGCGAACCGACGAAGAAGGCCAGGACGAAGCTTAGCACCGGCACGGCCCGCAGCGCCTGGAAGAGCAGCACGCCCAGCAGGACGTAGGCGAACTGCGCCCATCGGCTCGGCCGGCCGGTCTTGCCGCGGCCGAGCAGTAGGCGGCCGACGAGATGCCCCACAACCAGCCAGGCAATGATGTAGGTGAAGAAGAGGAAGGCAAACAGGCCAAACACGTAGGCGCTGGCCGTCAACCCCAGCACAGCAGCGGTGTACTGGCCAAAGGTGACGACGCCGAACAGGATGGTGATCAGCACGACCAGCACTACGCCGACGAACAGAGCCAGCGGGAAGAGCAGGACGTAGATGAGCAGGCCCCAGCCGAGGGCGGGCAGCGGCTCGGCGCGCAGGGCGTCGCCGAGGCCCGGCAGCAGCCGCGGGGCCAGAGCGATCAGCAGGATGGCGACGAGCAGCAGGCCGATGGCCTGACCGATGCGGTTGCTCAGCCACAGGGGCAGGCCGAAAGCGCCGCGCGTCGGTTGGGCGGCCGGGGTAATCTCCTGTACGGCCACCTGCCCGGCGATCTGCGCCGTCTGGCCGATGACCAGGCCCGTAGGCAGCATGGTGACATTGGCGGGCATGTTGGGCAGCGCGAATTGCCGGGGCATGCCGCCGCCGGCGGCGCTGACCTCGCCACGCACGTCGCCGCCGACGCTGCCGTTGATTTCCAGCGCGCTCGTGGCCACATTGACGTCGCCATGCACCATACCGTCGTGGAGCAACTGATAGCCGGCGACGTAGAGATCGCGGTCGATCTCGCTGTCGGGACGAGTGATAGCGCTGAAGCCGCCGAAGAGGACGTTGCGGTGGATGGCCGCGCCCTCGTCGAGCAGCAGCGAGTAGGCCGCGCCGTAGATGCTGCCCTCGACGCGGCCGCGCACCTCCAGCGATTGCGCCGCCAACAGGGCGCTGCCCTCGACGGTGCCGTTGACGACGATGATCGTGCCCGTGGCCACCAGGTCGCCGGTGACCGTGCCGTTGATCTCGATGTACTGGGCGCTGACAACCAGGTCGTCGTCGATGACTTCATCGGCGGCGATGACGACGCGCTCGCCGCGGCGGATGTCGGCGGCGTGGACGGATGGGGCGACCAGGCCGGCAACGACCAGCAGCCCCAGGATCAGGAATATGACTTTGCCTCGCATGATGGACCTCCAGGTGAGTAGGAAGGGATCACTCAAACAGGACTCACCCGCATCTGAGGATGCGGACTCTGCACCGACAGCTCCAGGCGAGTGAGAGGAAGTAACTCTAGCAGGTACTGTACGCCAAAAGCGTGCGGCCGTCACCCTTTTTGTCTGCGACGCGGTTTACCCGTGTCGAAAATCGAACAGCAGCAGACACAATGGCTATGCTACGATGCGCCAAAACCGCTCGTTTGGAGACAATTATTATGTCAATTCCTGTCCGTTGTGGCGCTTTGACCCGTCGCAACCGGCCCTGCCGCAACGCTGCCCTGCCCCAGAGCGATCCGCCCCGTTGCGCCCGCCACCGCGACGCGCCCAGCCAATTGTCCTTCCCCAACCTACCGCCGCAAGAGCCGGCTAAGCAAAAGAGTGCGCCAGCCAGCCGTGCCCATCGCACGGCAACGGCCGACGAAGTCGTTGAGCCAGCGCCGCGCTACCTGCCCGGCTTCGCGCCGCAAGGCCTGGACGCGCTGGAGTTGGAAGGGCTGGCCCCCGACTTGCAGCACGAATTGCAGGAGGTGCGCCTGGTGATGTACCGCCTGCTGCGGCTGTGGGACGATGCGGAGCCGCCACTGCCCCCGGAGGAGGCGCGGCGGCTGGCGGCGCTGGTCTTCAGCGGCGCGCGCACAGTGGCCCACTTGCTCAACCAGCAGGCCGGTTCCGGCGACGCCCGCGGCTGGCTGAAGGGGGCGCTCGATCAGGTGGCGGCCGAGTATGGCATCGACCTCTAGCCGGGAACGGGAGGCGGCCGAGATGGCGCGGGCAGCCTATCTGCTGGGCGACGTCGGCCGCTTTTCCCATCACGTCATCGGCCTGCCGCTCTATGACTACCAGATCGCCCCGCTGCGGGCGGTCGTCGAGTCCGTGCTGCGCCGGCGCGGACGCGAGTTCCTGCTGGTCTTCCCGCGCCAGTCGGGCAAAAACGAGGCCGTGGCCCAGTTGCTCGTCTACCTGCTGACTCTTTTGCAGCGGGCGGGCGGCCAGATGGTCTACGGCGCGGTGGGCGACGGCCTGGGGCGGGGGATGCGGCGGCTGGAGCAGCGGCTCGACACGCCCTGG
>JAIBAS010000350.1 GCA_019695075.1 Promineifilum sp.
CCGCCAATGTAGGGCGGGATGCCATCCCGCCCTACAATCTCGGACGAATACACCCTTGAACCAATCGCTTAGCTCGAAGAACCTCGCCCGGCTGGGCCCGGTGCTGCTGGCCTACGCCGCCTTCGTCGCTTTGGGCATGCCCGATGGCCTGCTGGGCATTGCCTGGCCGTCGATGCGCGCCGACTTCGGCATTCCCCTGGATGCCATCGGCATGCTGCTGTTCGCCAGCGTCGCCGGCTACATCATCTCCAGTTTTCTCAGTGGCGCGCTGGTGGCGCGGCTGGGCGTCGGCCGGCTGTTGGCCATCAGTTGCGCTCTCACCGGCGCGGCCCTCTTCGGCTATACGCTCGTGCCGACCTGGTGGATGCTCGTGGCCCTGGGCGCCGTCGCCGGCATGGGCGCCGGAGCTATCGACGCGGGCATGAACACCTACGCCGCCGCCCACTTCAGCGAAGGGCTGGTGCAGTGGCTGCACGCCAGCTACGGCATCGGCATCACCCTCGGCCCGATCATCATCACTACCGCCTTGACCAACTTCGACTCCTGGCGGCTGGGCTACCGCGTCGTCGCCGGCTTCCAGCTGCTCATGGCCGTGGCCTTCATGTTCTCGCTGGTCTGGTGGAGCGACCAGAAGAGCACGCCGGCGGCCGGGGCCGAGAAGCGGCTGACCGACTACAAGACGCCGCTGCGCGAAACCATGCGCCAGCCGCGCCCCTGGCTGAGCGCGCTGCTGTTCTTTCTGTACGTCGGCGCGGAGGCGTCGCTGGGCACGTGGGCGTTCAGTCTGCTGACCGAGGCACGCGGCCTGCCGGAGTCGCAGGCCGGCTTTGTGACCGGCAGCTATTGGGCCATGTTCACCGTCGGCCGCATCCTGGCCGGCCTCTATGCCCGGCGGTTGGGCGTCAATACGCTGGTGCAGGCCGGGCTGGGCCTGGCTTTTCTGGGCGCGGCGCTGCTGTGGTGGAACCCGTCGCCGATGACCAATTTAGTCGCCGTGGCCGTGATCGGCATCGCCATCGCCCCCGTCTTCCCGGCGATGATCTCCGGCACGAGCCGCCGCGTCGGCGACCACATGGCCGCCAACACTATCGGCATGCAGATGGCCGTCACCGGCCTGGGCGCAGCCGGCATCTCCAGCCTCATCGGCGTCCTGGCCAACCGCTTCTCGCTGGAAGTGGTGCCCATCTGCGTGACGCTGCTGTTTCTGGCACTGCTGCTGCTCTACCGCCTGGCAATGGCGGTCAGCCCGTCTGTAGGGCGGGATGGCATCCCGCCCAAGCCGTAAAGCGGGATACCATCCCGCTCTACAAGGCGGAAGGGAAAGTCTTGATGAGAACACAGTCTTTAGCAGGAGCCTGGCGATTTCGACAGGCGGGCACGGCCGAATGGCTGCCGGCCACCGTGCCCGGCGGTGCGCACACCGACCTGCTGGCCCTCGGCCGCATCCCCGACCCGTTCGTGGGCGACAACGAGCGGCGCGTCCAGTGGGTGGCCGAAGCCGACTGGCAATACCGGACTGCCTTCACCACCGACCCCGCCTTGGGGGCGCGGGAGCGCGTCTGGCTGGTGGCCGACGGTCTGGACACGTTGGCGACGGTGACGCTCAACGGCCGCGCGCTGGGCCAGACCGACAACATGTTCCGCCAATACCGCTGGGACGTGACCGCACTGCTGCAAGACCGCAACGAGTTGGTCATCGACTTCGCCTCGCCCGTGCGCGCCGCCACCGCCGGGCAGGTCGCGCGTCCGCTCTTTGGGGTGCCGCAGGCCATTCCCGGCGGGCCGCATCTGCGCAAGGCTCCCTGCCAGTTCGGCTGGGACTGGGGGCCGCAGCTGCCGCCCATCGGCGTCTGGAAGGACATCCGCCTGGAAGGGGCCGACGGGGCGCGCCTGACTGACGTCGCCCTGCGACAACGCCACGGGGACGGCCCGGCCGAGGTGTCGGCCGCCGTGTCGGCCGAGCAATGGACCGGCGAGCCGCTGACGGCGCAATTGCGCGTCGTCGCCCCCGATGGCGAGGAATGGTGGGCCGAAGCGCCCGTCGCCGCCGGCAACGCCACCTTGCGCGTGGTCATCCCGGAGCCGCAACTATGGTGGCCCAACGGCTACGGCGCGCAACCGCTCTACCGCGCCATGGTCACCCTGCGCGCCGGCGACGCCCTGCGCGACGAGCGCGCCTACCAGATCGGTCTACGCCACATCGCCCTGCGCCAGGACGAAGATCAATGGGGCCGCTCCTTCGCCTTCTGGGTCAATGGCGTGCCCATTTTCGCCAAGGGGTCGAACTGGATTCCGGCCGACTCCTTCCCCACCCGCCTGACGGCCGATGCCCTGGAGACACTCATCCGCGCCGCGGCCGAGACCCACCAGAACATGCTGCGCGTCTGGGGTGGCGGCTTCTATGAGGACGAGCGCTTCTACGACCTTTGCGACCGCTACGGCATTCTCGTCTGGCAAGACTTCATCTTCGCGTGCAGCATCTACCCGTTGGACGAGCCGGCCTTCCTGGACACCGTCCGTGCCGAGGTCGAGCAGAACGTCGCCCGACTGCGCCATCGGGCCAGCCTGGCGCTGTGGTGCGGCAACAACGAGATCGAGTGGGGCTGGGCCGATTGGGGCCTGGATCGGCCGGAGAACGCCGCGCTGAAAGCCGCCTATGACCGCTTCTTCCACCACACCCTGCCGCAGTGGTGCGCCGCGGCCGACCCGGATACACCCTACTGGCCCAGTTCGCCTTCGTCAGACACGCCCTTCCAGAACCCCAACGGCCAGCGCCAGGGCGACGCCCACTACTGGGACGTCTGGCACGGCCGCAAGCCTTTCACCGCCTATCGCGACCAGTATCCGCGCTTCATGTCCGAATTTGGCTTCCAGGCCCTGCCGCCGCTGGCCACCATTCGCACCTACGCCGGCGAGGCCGACTGGAACATGACCGCCTACGTCATGGAGCAGCATCAGAAGAACGCCAGCGGCAACAGCCTCATGGTCGGGCAGATGCTGGACACCTTCCGGCTGCCGGAAGGCTTCGATGCGCTGGTCTACCTGAGCCTGGTGTTGCAGGCGGAGGGCATCCGCTACGGCGTGGAGCACTGGCGACGCCACCGCGACCGCGTCGCCGGCACGCTCTACTGGCAGTTGAACGACTGCTGGCCGGTGGCGTCGTGGTCGAGCCTGGACTACTTCGGCCGCTGGAAGGCGCTCCACTACGCCGCGCGTCGTTTCTACGCCCCGGTGCTGCTATCCATCGAGGACAACCCGCCGCGCCAGACCCTCTACGTGACCAACGACCGCCCGGAACGCTGGGACGGCTGCGCGCGCTGGTCGCTGGAGACGCTGGATGGGGCGGTGCTGGCCGCCGGCGAAGAGCCGGTCGCCGCCGCGCCGCTGGCCACGACGGCGGTCAAGTCGCTCGACCTGGCCGCCTACGTGACCGAGGACAACCGCCGGTCGCTCGTCTTCGTGGCCGAACTGTGTAGGACGGGATGCCATCCCGCCCAACCCGTCGCCCGGCAGACGGCTTTCTTCGCCGTCACGAAGCACCTGGAACTGGCCGCGCCGCGGATCGACGCCGCCTGCACTCATGTAGAGCGGGATGGTATCCCGCCGCACAACTTCGGCGGGGCCGAACTGCGCATCACCCTGCAAGCGCGCTCGCTGGCCCGGTTGGTGGAGGTGTCGCTCGACGGCGCGGACGTCGTCTTCAGCGACAACTACTTTGACCTGCCGGCCGGCCGCGCCGTCAGCCTGAGCTGCCCCCTGCCCGCGGGCTGGGACGTGGCGCGGGCCGCGGCCGCCCTGCGTGTGCGCTCGGTCTATGATTCTTTTCAATCTCATTCGTTGTAGGGCGGGATGGCATCCCGCCATTAACACGAAGCTCTGGGGAAGAACATCTTTGCCGCGCGTCTCACGACAAGCCTGTTGCTTCCATCATTATTCTTGAAAGCGGAATCTTTCGCCGCGGAAGGAGTCAGTCATGGAGTCAGTAATGACCAACATCCAATCTCTCGTTGCCCAGATGACCCTGGAAGAAAAGGCAGCGCTATGCACCGGCGCGAGTGCCTGGACGACGACCCCGGTTGAGCGCCTCGACATCCCGGAGTTATTGGTGTCCGATGGCCCGCACGGCATCCGCCGCGTGCCCGACGTGCAATCTATGAGCATCCACAGCCTGCCGGCGACCTGTTTCCCCACCGCCTCTAGCCTGGCAGCCACGTGGGACGTGGATCTCTTGCGGGAGATGGGTCAGGCGTTGGGCGAAGAGGCCCTGGCGTTGAACGTTGGCGTCGTCCTCGGCCCGGGGGCCAACATGAAGCGCTCGCCCCTCTGTGGCCGCAACTTCGAATACTTCTCCGAAGACCCCTACCTGGCCGGCGAGTTGGCCACTAGTCTCATTGAGGGCATTCAGAGCCAGGGCGTTGGCACGTCGCTGAAGCACTTCGCCGCCAACAACCAGGAATGCGAGCGCTTCTCGGTCAACGCCGTCGTGGACGAGCGCACCCTGCGCGAGATCTACCTGCCCGCCTTCGAGAAGGCCGTCACCCGGGCCAAGCCGTGGACGGTCATGTGCGCCTATAACCGGCTCAACGGCCGCTATGGCTCCGAGAATCACTGGCTGCTGACCGAGGTACTCAAGGGCGAGTGGGGCTTTGAGGGGTTTGTCGTCTCTGACTGGGGCGCGGTTCACAACCGCGTCGCCGCCCTGAAGGCAGGGCTTGACCTGGAGATGCCCGGCCCGAAGCCGACGCGCGTCAACGCCGTCGTCGAAGCGGTGCGCAACGGCGACCTGGACGAGGCGATCCTCGACGAGGCGGTGCGCCGCATCCTGACCATCGCCTACCGGGCGGCGCAGACGCCCAAAGGCGGCGTGTTCGACATTGACGCGCAGCGTCACCACCATGCCCTGGCGCGGCGCGTCGCCGGCGAGAGCATGGTGCTGCTGAAGAACAACGGCCTGCTGCCTCTGCAAGCGCCGGCCCATATCGCCGTCATCGGCCGCGCCGCCCTAGAGCCGCACTTCCAGGGCGGCGGCAGCTCCCACATCAACCCGACGCAGGTGGATGTGCCTTTCGAAGAGTTGCGCCGGCTGGCCGGCGACGCCGAGCTTCGCTACGCTGCCGGCTACCCCGACGATGACTCCCGCGACCAGGTGCTCATCGACGAGGCCGTGGACGCGGCCCAGACGGCCGACGTGGCCCTGCTCTACATCGCCTTGCCCACGTTCAAGGAATCGGAGGGCTACGACCGGCCGGATATGGGTCTGACAACGCAGCAGATCGCCCTGATCCGCGCCGTCACCGCCGTCCAGCCCAACACCGTCGTCATTCTCAACAACGGCGCGCCCGTGGCCATGACGGAGTGGATCGACGGCGCGGCGGCCGTGCTGGAGGCGTGGATGATGGGCCAGGCCGGCGGCGGGGCCATCGCCGACATCCTTTTCGGCCGCGTCAACCCCTCCGGCAAGCTGGCCGAGACCTACCCGTTGCGCCTGGTGGACACACCCGCCTACCTCAACTTCCCCGGCGAGAACGGCGACGTGCGCTATGGCGAGGGTCTCTTCATCGGCTACCGCTACTATGACACCAAGCAGGTGCCGGTGGAGTTCCCGTTCGGCTACGGCCTGAGCTACACCACCTTCGCCTATGACAACGTGCGCGTCTCGGCCGACTGCTTTCGGGACGTAGACGGCCTCACCGTGTCGGTCGATGTGACCAACACCGGCGCGATGGCCGGTAAGGAGGTCGTCCAGGTCTACGTCCACGACCACGCCGCGCGGCTCATCCGGCCGGTGAAGGAACTGAAGGGCTTCGCCAAGGTGGCCCTGGAACCGGGCGAGACCAAGACGGTTGAGATCGCGCTCGATTTCCGCGCTTTCGCCTACTACGACCCAGCCTATCATCTGTGGATCACCGAGGACGGCAAGTTCGACATTCTCGTGGGCGCGTCGTCGGCCGACATCCGCGGCCAGGCCACGGTGACGCTGGAATGCACCCTGGAACTGCCCAGCCTGCTCCACGACGAGTCCACCATTCGCGCCTGGTTCGCCGATCCGGTCGGCCGGCCCATCCTGCAACCCATCTTCGACGAATTGATGAAGAAGGGTGGCGTCTTCGCCGACAACGGCTCGGGCGAACCGGTGGATATGAGCCTGTTGAGCTTCCTGATGGACTTGCCGCTGCGGAGCTTCTTCCACTTCCAGGAAGGCTACCTCACGCAGCCGCCGGACGACATCACCACCATGCTCCTGGAGCAGGTCCACGGCCTGGGCAGCCGCAAGCTGGCCCTGGCCCCGGCAATCTAGAGAAGGCCCCGCCCGGCCAGCCGGCATCCAGCCCGGCCCGCTGGCGGACAGAGGGACAATACATAGCGGCGCGTGACGGAGCTACCCACCGTCACGCGCCGCTGTGTTTTTGCGGGCCGGCCGCGCCGAGCCGGATCCCGGCTGACCGGCACATGAGCAAGTTCGCCCCGCGCGCTCACCTTCAGGATAATCGTAACCCAGTACTGGAATAGTAGAGAGCGCCTATGACCGATCAACTCCCGTCCGCCCCACCGCGCCGCCGAGCGCCCCGACGCGCCCCCAAGCCCAAAACAAATCGACCCGGCCTTGGCCTCGCCGCGCTCGTCATCTTGCTGGCCACGCTGCCGCTGCTGGGCGTCCTGTACCTGGGTGCGCAACTGCTCGGCCTGCCCTTCCCGCCGCTGGATCTGTACGACTGGCCGGTGCGCGCCGGCTTCACGCCCTGGGCAGCGCTCATCGACTCGCTCACCAGCCCCACGGGCAACATCGCCCAGACCGCGCCGATCGTGCAATGGCTCGTTGGCCTGGCGCTGTTTCTGGCGCTGGCGTTCCTGGTCGGGCTGGCCTTCTATGCTTTCGGCCCGCGCCGCGGCCGCGTCCCCGACGTCATCGACGGCCTGACCGCCGGCGCGCTGCTGGCTGTGCCGATGATCTTCGTGGCCCTGGCCGTGCGCAGTTCGCTCTTGCCCGCGGTGATCATCATCGTCTGGCTGGCGGCGCTGGGCGTGGGCTGGGGGCTGCTGCTCAGCTACGCCTTCGGCCGGCTGCTGCGCACGGCCGCGCCGGCCATCG